>NZ_LEKI01000078.1:0-24573 GCF_001029525.1 Nocardiopsis sp. RV163
GGAGTGAGGCGGGGCTGCGGGCGGCGCCCCGCCTCACTCCCCCGCGTGGGCGGTGGGCAGCGGGCGCGGGTAGGGGCGGCCGATCCCGTAGCCCTCCGCGAGGGCGTCGGCGAAGGCCGCGGCGATCTTGACCTCCCCGCGCGCGTTGGGGTGGGTGCCGTCGTAGGTGTCGGCGGCCGCGTCCCAGTCCTCACCGCCCGCAACGTCCAGGCTGATCACCGGTGAGCGCTCCGTGGACATGTCGGCGGCGACCTCGCGGATCAGGACGTTGTAGGCGTACACGCGCAGGGCGAAGCCCTCGTCGGAGTCGGCCAGGGCGATGGGCGGGGTCTCGGCGAGCACGACGCGCAGGTGCGGGTTGGCCTCGCGCGCCGCCTCGACGTAGCCGCGCAGCCGGTACTCCATCTCCTCCATCGTGACCGGCCACAGGAGGTCGTTCACGCCGAGCATGGCGCACAGCACGTCCGGGCGGTGGACGCGGACGTCCTCCCGGATGGAGGAGGAGGCGTCGCGCAGGGTGCGGCCCCAAAGGGCGTTGTGGTCCTGGTCGAAGTCGGGGTCCCGGTACTCGGCGGTGTCCGGGTCGCCGTCCGCGCCCGGCCAGACGGCGCCTTCCTCGGGGATCTGCCCGTCGGGGGCGGAGGGGCCCTCCCCGGGGGGCGGCACGCCGTCGCCGCCCTCCTGGTAGTCCCCGGCCGGGTCTACGTCGGGGCTCGGCGTCGCCTCGTCCTCGGTGGTGGGGACCGGAAGGATCATGTCGCGGCTCGCGGGGTCGCTGTAGGGGCCGACGAAGTCCAACTCCTCCACGTGCGGGGAGAGGTGGTTCCACAGGTGGTAGCGCCAGGTCCGGTCGCCGTTGGCGCCCTGGGTCATCGAGTCTCCCGCCAGCATGATGCGGTGCGGTTCGCTCACGGATCCCCCTGTCGGTGTGCCGGTGCCGCCCTCGCCGCCGTCGGTGCGAGCGGCCGTCCAGTAGGCGCCCCCCGCGACCAGGAGCACGAGGGCGAGCGCGCCGACGAGGACGGGGGCACCGGTGCGGCGGCGTCGGGGGACGGTCAACGGACTGCCTTCCACTCGTGCGCGGGTCGGCGGCAGGGCGCCGCCGACCCCTTGGGCCGCGCGGGATCGGCGCGCGGAGCCGGGCTCTCAGTCGCGGGCCACCACGCGGTTGGTGATGGTGCCCAACCGCTCCACCGTGACCGCGACCTCCTGGCCAACCTCGACCGGGCCCACCCCGGCGGGGGTTCCGGTGAGGACCACGTCACCGGGGAGCAGCGTCATGAAGGAGGTGACGTAGGCGATGATGTCCGGGATGTCGTGGATCAACTGCGACGTGCGCCCGTCCTGGCGGGTCCGGCCGTCCACGGTGGTGGTGACGGCCAGGTCCTGCGCCTCCTCGATGCTCATCCCGGTGGTGATCCAGGGGCCGATGGGGCAGAAGGAGTCGAAGCCCTTGGCCCGCGTCCACTGCTTGTCCTTCTTCTGGAGGTCGCGGGCGGTGACGTCGTTGGCGACGGTGTAGCCGAAGATGACGTCCTTGGCGCGTTCGCGGGGCACCTCGCGGCAAGGGCGGGAGACGACGATGGCCAGCTCGCCCTCGTAGTCCACCCGCTCGGAGACGGCGGGGCGGAAGATCGGGTCGCGGGGCCCGGTCACGGCGGTGGAGGGCTTGAGGAAGACGACGGGCTCGTCGGTGGACTCCCCCGTGACGTCCTTCATCTCCGCGACGTGGTCCGCGTAGTTCTTGCCGATGCAGACCACCTTGGTCGGCAGCACCGGTGACAGCAGCCGGACGTCGGAGAGCTTGGCCCGCTCGCCGGTCAGCTGGATGTCGCCGATGAGGGGGTGGCCGCTCAGTCGGGCGACGAACTCCTCCCCGGTGTCGGAATCCTTCTCTACCAGGCCGAATCCGACCTCGTCACCGGACGCGAACCGCGCGATGCGCACCTGATGCCTCCCAGCAGCCCTGTTGTCTCGCTTGCGGTTGAAGGGTATCGGCGCGGCGGGCGACCGGGAGCGGTCGGGACCCGTCCGGGGGGAGTCGAAGGACACATCCGTACCGCGCCGCGGATGGAGCGAAAGCACATGGAAACCGCGAAAGACCGCAGGAAGTTCACGCCCTCCCATACCTGCTCTTCCCGGACACTGCCTTGGCCTTTCCTTGGGCCGGACTCTGGCATGCTGGGTCCGTCGTCCGCCGTCGAGAGGCTGGTTCCCGTGCCCACGTCCGCTTCGCCCGGGGGTCGCCCCCGTGCCCGGCACCGCAAGCGCCGCCGGTACCCGATGGGTCTGGCGCTGGGTCTGTGCCTGGTCTCCGGGGCCTCCACCGTGCTCATGGTGAGCGTGCCCGGATACGGGCCCGACCTCGGCGACCCCGCCGAGACCTCCGCGTCCGGACCGGTCGGCGACGGGGTTCCCGAGGGGGACGGCGACCGGAGCAACTCCGCGGGGGGACGGGACTCGGCGGGCGGGGCCGCCGAGCCCGGGACGGAGCCCTCCGGCGAACCCTCCGGGCGGGCGGAGGAGGAGACCCCGCTGCTGCTCCGCTCCGTGGAGGAGGAGGTCGAGAGCGCCGACGGCGAGTTCTCCGTGCTGGAGGGCGAGAGCGACGTCATGGGCGACGGGCCGGTGACCACCTTCGCGGTGGAGGTCGAGAAGGGGCTGCCCGGGGACTCCGGGGACTTCGCGGCCGCCGTGGAGGAGATCCTGGGCGATCCGCGCAGTTGGGGCGACGACGGCGGGCGCGCGATGCAGCGGGTGGACGGCGACGACGCCGACGTCCGCGTGCTCCTGGCCGCCCCGGACACCGTGGACCGGCTGTGCGCCCCGCTGAACACCGACGGGTACGTGTCCTGCGCGAACGGGAACCAGGCGATCATCAACCAGAACCGCTGGGTGTCGGGCGTCCCCCACTTCGAGGACGACTTGGAGACCTACCGGATCTACCTGATCAACCACGAGGTGGGCCACACTCTGGGCCACGGCCACGTGGACTGCCCCGGCGAGGGGGAACCGGCCCCGGTGATGCAGCAGCAGACCCTGGGCCTCCAGGGGTGCGAGCCCAACGGCTGGGTGCACCCCGGGAACGACTCCGAGGGCTGAGGGCCCGCCCGGAGGCCGTCCGTGCTTTTCCGGGCCGACCGCGCACACCCAATCCCGTGACTCTTTGCATCCATCCGGAAACGAAAAGCGACGGTCGGGCCGTCTTGGAGGGCGGCCACGGCCGGCGCGAGGGGGCGGGGCGATGATCGCCCCGCCCCCTCGTCCGCTCCCCGCCGTCCGCGAGGCCCCGGTTCCCGGGCGCCGCCGGTCAGTCCTGCGGGTAACCCTGGAGGAGGAGCCCGTAGGTGACGGCCTGTTCGAGGGCGACCCAGGACGCGTCGACGACGTTGGGCCCCACGCCCACCGTGGTCCACTCCCCCGACCCGTCGCTGAAGGTGACGAGGATGCGGGTGATGGCGTTGGTGCCGGAGCTGCCCTCCAGGATTCGGACCTTGTAGTCGGTCAGCTCCAGCCCGGCCAGCGCGGTGTACACGCTCTCCATGGCGCTGCGCAGCGCGCGGTCCAGGGCGTTGACGGGGCCGTTGCCCTCCGCGGTGGCGATCACGCGTTCGCCCTTGACCCGCAGCTTGACGGTGGCCTCGGTGAGGCTCTCGTAGTCGCTGGACAGGGGGCTGGAGCCGACCCGGGGGCGGCGTTCGGTGATGACGCGCCAGGACTCGGTGTCGAAGTAGCGGACCGGCCTCCCCAGTTCCTCGCGCAGCAGCAGGTCCAGGGAGGCGTCGGCGGCCTCGAAGCTGTAACCCGACAGCTCCAGGCCCTTGACCCGTTCCACGGCCCGCCCCGACAGGGCGCGGTCCCCGGACAGGTCCAGGCCCAGCTCCTCGGCCTTGAGTTCGATGGAGGCGCGCCCGGCCATGTCGGAGACGAGCATGCGCATGGTGTTTCCGACCAGCGCGGGGTCCGTGTGCTGGTACAGGTCGGGGTCGACCTTGATCGCGGAGGCGTGCAGCCCCGCCTTGTGGGCGAAGGCCGAAACCCCCACGTAGGGCTGGTGCGTGTCGGGGGTGAGGTTGACGATCTCGGCGACGGCGGTGGCCACCCGGGTCATCTCGGCCAAGCAGCCCTCGGGCAGGACCTCCCGACCGCGCTTGAGCGTGAGCGCGCCGACCACGGAGAAGAGGTTGGCGTTGCCGACCCGCTCGCCGTAGCCGTTGGCGGTGCACTGCACGTGGGTGGCGCCCGCGTCCACGGCGGCGAGGGTGTTGGCGACGGCGCAGCCGGTGTCGTCCTGGGCGTGGATGCCCAGGCGTGCGCCTGTGGCCTCGCGGACCTCGGTGACGATACGGGTGACGTCGGTGGGGAGCATGCCGCCGTTGGTGTCGCACAGGACGACGACGTCGGCGCCGGCACCGGCGGCGGCGCGGACCACGTCGAGCGCGTGGTCGGGGTTGTGGAGGTATCCGTCGAAGAAGTGCTCGCAGTCCACGAACACGCGTTGGCCGTGTTCGCTCAGGTGGGAAACCGTATCGGCGATCATGGCGAGGTTCTCGTCCAGCGTCGTGCGCAGCGCGCGCTCGACGTGCCGGTCGTCACTCTTGGCGACAAGGGTGACGACCGGTGCGCCGCTGTCACGCAGTGCGGCCACCTGCGGGTCGTCGGCGGCCCGCACACCGGCACGGCGGGTCGCGCCGAACGCGGTGAGTTGCGCGTGCTCCAGCGTCAGCTCTCGTGAAGCCCGCTGGAAGAACTCGGTGTCCTTGGGGTTGGCCCCCGGCCACCCTCCCTCGATGAACGCCACCCCGAAGTCGTCCAGCAGCTTCGCGATGGCCAGCTTGTCGGAGACCCGCAGGTTGATGCCCTCGCGCTGGGCCCCGTCGCGCAGCGTGGTGTCGAAGACGTGGAAACTGTCGTCCCTCATGGGTGGAACTCCCGAAGGTGGATGCTGTGATGTGGCCGACCGGGCCCCGCCAACAAAAAAGACCCCTCGTGGACACGAGAGGTCAGCGCGCTGGCGGCGTCCGATGGTCAGCCAGCGCGCCTCACGATAATGAGCACCTGAGACGGCATGAGGTCAGTGTGCCACACGGTGGCGGAGTTCTCGGTGCTCACCGGCAGATTGTCCCACCATGCGAGACGCTGGTTTCTCACACCGGACATACCTGACGCCTCGCCGCAGGCTCCCCCAGGCACCGTCGTCCCGCGTGGACCGCCTCGGAGCACGCCGTCCCGGCACGAGCGGGCCGACGCGGCGAGGTGACCGACGTCACCGGGGGAGGGCCGGGGCGGGCCGCCCGGGGAGGACGGCCCGCAGGGGCCGCGTCAGAACCGGGTGATCCAGCCGTACTCGTCGGCGCGCAGACCCGTCTGGATGCCCACCAGCTCCTCGCGCAGGCGCATGGTGACCGGGCCCGGGGCGCCGTCTCCGACGGTGAACTCGCCGTCGTCGCCCTTGACCCGGCCGACGGGGGTGATGACGGCCGCGGTGCCGCAGGCGAACACCTCGGTGAGCTCGCCGGACTCGGCCGCCTCGCGCCACTCGTCGGTGGAGATGGGCGCCTCCTCGGCCGGGATGCCGAGGTCGGGGGCCAGCGTCAGCAGCGACTCGCGGGTGATGCCCGGCAGCAGGGTCCCGGTCAGCGGGGGCGTGCGCAGCCGCGCGTTCTCACCGGAGCCGAACACGAACCACAGGTTCATGCCGCCCATCTCCTCGACCCAGCGGTGCTCGCGGGCGTCGAGCCAGACCACCTGGTCGCAGCCCTGCTCCACCGCCTGCGCCTGGGCGAGGAAGCTCGCCGCGTAGTTGCCCGCGAACTTGGCCGCGCCCGTGCCGCCCGGAGCGGCGCGCGTGTAGTCCCTGGAAAGCCACACCGTCACCGGCTGGACGCCGCCCGAGAAGTAGGAGCCGACCGGCGAGGCGATCAGCAGGTAGACGTAGGAGCGGGACGGGTGGTTGACGCCCAGGCCGACGTCCGTGGCGACCATGAACGGGCGCAGGTACAAGCTGAAGCCCTCCCTGGTCGGCACCCAGTCGCCGTCGTGCTCCAGGAGGAGTTCGATCGACTTGAGGAAGAGCTCCTCGGGGAGCTCGGGCATCGCCATGCGCGCCGCGCTGCGGTTGAAGCGGGCCGCGTTGGACTCGGGGCGGAAGGAGGCGAGCGAGCCGTCGGGGTGCCGGTAGGCCTTGAGTCCCTCGAAGATCTCCTGGGCGTAGTGGAGGGCGGCGGTGGCCGGGTCCAGGCTCAGCGGACCGTACGGCTCCAGCTTCGCGTCGTGCCACCCCTTCCCCTCGGTGTAGTGGATGCTCACCATGTGGTCGGTGAACACCTGGCCGAACCCGGGACTCTCCAGCAGTGCCTCTCGTTCCTGCGGGGTCTTCCGCCTGTCGGAGAGCTGGATGTCGAACGTCAACCCGCTTGTGGTGGTGTCGTTGTTCATGTTGTCGGTGGTCCTCTCGGGTGCATCAGGCCGGCAGCATCGCCGGCCTGGAATCTAGTCTGTCTGAAGAGCGCACCCGGTGCCAGAGCAGGAGTGACGCACGCGGGGCGGAGCCGCTCGGGGAGCGGAGCCGCGCGCGGACACGGCGAAGGGCGCGCTCGGTGACCCGGGCGCGCCCGTCGACGGTGGAGGTGGACCGTGCCGTCAGCCGCGCCGCAGGGAGGGCAGGGCTTCCGGCGTGTGCGTCAGCCCTGCTCGGCTACTCGCGCGGCGAGGTCGTCGCCGATCTGGGAGGTGGAGCGGACCGCGCCGTTCTGGGCGCGGGTCTTGAGGTCCGTGGCGACCGCGGCCTCGATCCGGCGGGCCGCCTCGGGCACTCCGAGGTGCTCCAGCATGGTCGCGGCCGAGAGCACCGTGGCGGTGGGGTCGGCCTTGCCCTGGCCCGCGATGTCGGGCGCGGAGCCGTGGACGGGCTCGAACATGCTGGGGAAGGTGTTGTCCGGGTTGATGTTGCCGCTGGCGGCCAGCCCGATGCCGCCGGTGATGGCGGCGCCGATGTCGGTGATGATGTCGCCGAAGAGGTTGTCGGTGACCACCACGTCGAAGCGGGCGGGCTGGTTGACGAAGAACATCGACGCGGCGTCGACGTGGCAGTAGTCCACGGCGACCTGCGGGTACTCGGCGCCGACCTCCCGGACCACGCGCTGCCACAGCTCACCGGCGAAGGTCAGGACGTTGTCCTTGTGGACCAGGGTGAGCTTGCGGCGGGGGCGGGAGGCGGCCTTGTCGAAGGCGTAGCGCACGACGCGCTCCACCCCGAAGCGGGTGTTGACGCTGTCCTGGGTGGCGATCTCGTGCGGGGTGCCCTTGCGCAGGACGCCCCCGGCACCCGCGTAGGGGCCCTCGGTGCCCTCGCGGACCACCAGCATGTCGATGTCCTCGGGGCCCACGCCCGCGAGCGGGCTGTCCACTCCCGGGTAGAGGCGGACGGGGCGCAGGTTGACGTAGTGGTCGAAGTCGAAGCGCAGGCGCAGGAGGAGGCCGCGCTCCAGGACGCCGCTGGGGACCGACGGGTCGCCGACTGCGCCGAGGTAGATGGCCTCGTGCCCGGCCAGCTCGGCCCCGACCGAGTCGGGCAGGGTCTCACCGGTGCGGTGCCAGAGCCTAGCGCCCAGCTCGTACTCGGTGGTCTCCACTGCGAGGTCGTGCTGGGAGGCCGCGACCTCCAGCACCTTGAGCCCTTCGGCGATGACCTCGGGACCGATCCCGTCGCCGGGAATGACCGCCAGTTTCACGGTGCGCGCTGCCATACGGACTGCCTCTGCTTCGACACGGCCCCACCGGCCGCTTCTCATATGGTGAGACCAGAATGAACACTGAATGAGACAACCCTACCGCCCCGGCGGAGTGCGGGCGCCTCCGGCCGGGGGTTCGCGCGGCCGTCTTCCCAGCCGGGGCTCAGGCCCGCCGGTTGAGGGCGTCCTGCAGGGCGCGGTTGATCTCGTCCTGGGAGTCGGGCGCGGACGGGTACTCGATCATGTCGTACATGCGATCCTCCGGATGCTTTGCGTGACCGGAGCCGGGAACGGCTCGGCCAGGGAATGCTCTGCGGCGAGGTGCACTACGGGACCGGGGTTCGGGGCGGATCGCGCCGAACGGCGGCGGAGCGCGGAACGTGGGCGACGGTGTCCACGGAGACGAGGAGCCCTCCGGGCGGGATCGACCGCTGTGGAACGCCCGCACGGGCCCCGGTGGGGGCGCTCGTGGCGCCGGGCGGCGACCCCCGGCTGTGGAACCGGTGCCGCTGACTCCTAGGACCTCAGAATATCGGATGTCCAACTACATGGCCAGGGTTTCTCACCATACGAGACGTCGAGATGTCTCCGCTGGTCAGGACCCGGCCCCGCCGGACCTCGATTTGCACCACAACCACGCAGACATGAAGAAAACACGCGAAGGGCGCACGACTCACCGCGCCGCGCGGTCCCCGGACAGCACGAGGGGCCGCACCGCGCGCGGCGCCCGTAGGCGCCGAACGCGGTGCGGCCCCCGCCGCGACCGCCAGGGAGGAACCTCCGGGCTCCCCTAGGCGGTGTTCTTCGGACCTCCGCTTCGCTCCGGCCCGTGTTCGGGCGCACGGAGCACGGGAACCTTCGGCTCCTACGGCGGGTTCGCTCGTTGCTCACGCACCCGCCTCCGCCACCTCCGGAACCCCGTGGGCGCCCGAACCAACCCCCCACAAGCCGAGGCCGGTACAAAAAACAGACCCTAGTCCTCCAGGTCGACCTGGCGGCTGACCTCGGCGTCGATCTCGGCGGAGATCGAGGCGAGGGTGTCGTCGGGGACCGCGGAGTCCACGGTGAGCGCGATCAGCGCCTTGCCGCCCTCCTGGTCCCGGATGACCTGCATGCCCGCGATGTTGACACCGGCGTCGCCCAGCAGGGCCCCGACCGTGCCGACCACGCCGGGGCGGTCCTCGTAGGACAGGAACACCATGTGCTCGGCCAGGCCGATCTCCATGGTGTAGTTGTTGATCTCCACCAGCTTCTCGACCTGGCGGGGACCGGTCAGGGTGCCCGAGACCGACACCCGGGTGCCGTCGGCCAGCACGCCGCGGACCGTGATGAGGTTGCGCCAGTCGGTGTTGTCGTCACTGGTGACGAGGTTGACCTCGACACCGCGCTCCTTGGCGAGCAGCGGGGCGTTGACGAAGGTCACGGTGTCCTCGACCACGTCGGCGAACACGCCCTTGAGGGCGGCCAGTTCCAGCACCTTGACGTCGTGCGAGGCGATCTCGCCGCGCACCTCGACGTCAATGCGGCTGGCGATGGTGCCCGCGAGGGAGGTGAACACGCGGCCGAGCTTCTCGGTCAGCGGCAGGCCCGGCTTGACGTCCTCGGCCACGCCGGTGCCCTGGACGTTCACGGCGTCGGGGACGAACTCGCCGGAGAGGGCCAGCTTGACCGAGCGGGCGACCTGGGTGCCCGCCTTCTCCTGGGCCTCGGCGGTGCTGGCACCCAGGTGGGGGGCCACGACCACGCTCTCGAACTCGAAGAGGGGGCTGTCGGTGCACGGCTCCTTGGCGAACACGTCGATGCCCGCGCCCGCCACGCGGCCGTCCTTGAGGGCCCGGTAGAGCGCGTCCTCGTCCAGGATGCCGCCGCGCGCGGCGTTGATGACGCGCACGGTGGGCTTGACCTTGCTCAGGGCCTCGTCACCGATAAGGCCCACCGTGTCCTTGTTCTTGGGCAGGTGGATGGTGATGAAGTCCGAGCGCTCCAGCAGCTCGTCCAGCGTGGTCATCTCCACGCCGATCTGGGCCGCGCGGGCGGGCTGCACGAAGGGGTCGTAGGCGATGACCTGGGTTCCGAAGGCCGACAGGCGCTGCGCGACCAGGGCGCCGATGCGGCCGAGGCCGACGATGCCGACGGTCTTCTCGTAGAGCTCGACGCCGGTGTACTTGGAGCGCTTCCACTCGCCGTTGACCAGGGCGTTGTGCGCCGGGGCGGTGTTGCGCGCGCTGGCCAGCAGCAGGTTGATGGCCTGCTCGGCGGCGCTGATGATGTTGGAGGTGGGCGCGTTGACAACCAGGACGCCGGCCTTGGTGGCGGCGTCCACGTCCACGTTGTCCAGACCGACTCCGGCACGGGCCACCACCTGGAGGCGTGAGGCGGCGGCGATCGCCTCGGCGTCCACCTGCGTCGCGCTGCGCACGATGAGGGCGTCGACGTCGGCGAGGGCGGGCAGGAGCTGGGACCGGTCGGCGCCGTCGACGTGGCGTACCTCGAAGTCCTCCTCGAGCAGGGCGATTCCGGCGGGCGAGAGCTTTTCCGCTACGAGTACGGCGGGTTTGGGCACAACGGTTCCTTTTCGGGTGGTGCGGCCCGACCGCGCAGGTGGTGGGCTCTGCCCGGATCGGGGGTGACGGCTGGTCGAAAGTCTACCGGCGGGGTAGGGAAGCCCGACGGGGACGGGTGGCCAAGAGCCGCCCGCCCCCGTGGTCCGTCCTTCGGATAGGCCTCAGCGCAGTGGGTTGTTCGGGAGCCCACGGGGTTCCGGAGGCGGCGCAGGTGAGACCGCGAGGAACGAGCCGTCTCACCGAAGACACCGGGGGTTCCCGTTCTCCGGGCGCCCGGACGGGGGCCGAAACGAAGCGGAGGCCGAAAGGAACTAGGCCTTGAGCCAGCTCATCAGCGGGCGCAGCTCCGCGCCCACCTTCTCGATCTGCTCGTTCTGCTCGGCCTCGCGGCGCTTGGTGAAGGTCGGCTGCCCGGCGTCGAACTCCTCCATGAGCTCCTTGGCGTAGGAACCGTCCTGGATCTCGCCGAGGATCTTGCGCATCTCCTGGCGGGTCTGCTCGGTGATCAGGCGCGGGCCGCGGGTGTAGCCGCCGTACTCGGCGTTGTCCGAGACCGACCAGTTCATCTTGGAGATGCCGCCCTCGTACATGAGGTCCACGATGAGCTTGAGCTCGTGCAGGCACTCGAAGTAGGCGATCTCCGGCTGGTAGCCCGCCTCGACCAGGGTGGCGAAACCGGCCTTGACCAGTTCCTCGGTGCCACCGCAGAGCACGGCCTGCTCACCGAACAGGTCGGTCTCGGTCTCCTCGGTGAACGTGGTCTTGATGACGCCGGCCTTGGTGCCGCCGATGCCCTTGGCCCAGGACAGCGCCAGGTCCCAGGCCTGCCCGCTGGCGTCCTTCTCGACCGCGACCAGGCAGGGCACGCCGCGCCCGGCCTCGTACTGGCGGCGGACCAGGTGGCCCGGGCCCTTGGGGGCGACCATGGCCACGTCCACGCCCTCGGGCGGGGTGATGAGGCCGTAGCGGATGCTGAAGCCGTGGCCGAAGAAGAGCGCGTTGCCCGCCTCCAGGTTCGGCGCGATCTCGGCCGCGTACAGGTCCCGGTGGATGTGGTCGGGGACCAGGATCATGATGACGTCGGCCTCGCGGGTGGCCTCCGCGGGGGTGAGGACGCGCAGGCCCTCCTCCTCGGCCTTGGCCCGGCTCTTGGACCCCTCGGCGAGGCCGATCCGCACGTCCACACCCGAGTCGCGCAGCGACAGCGCGTGCGCGTGGCCCTGGCTGCCGTAGCCGATCACGGCGACCTTCCTGCTCTGGATGAGCGAGAGGTCGGCGGCGTCGTCGTAGTACATCTGTGCTGCCACTTGGGGTTGCTCCTTGTTTCTCAGTTTCGTGCGGGACGCGGCGGGGTCCGTGCGCGTCCGGGCCCCGGGTCGGGGTTCGGGCGCCTACGGGTTTCCGGAGGCGGCGGAGGCGTGTTCGCGGGGAACGGGCCGACACGCCGTAGGCGCCGAAGGTTCCCGTTCTCCGGGCGCCCGAACCAGCGAGCGGAGCGAGTCGGGAAACACCGCTACGCGCTGCGCTCGACCGTGCGGAGGGATCGGTCGGTGATCGACCGGGGTCCGCGTCCCAGGGCGACCAGCCCTGATTTGACGAGTTCCCGGATGCCGAACGGCTCCAGGTTCCTGACCAGGGCATCGAGCTTCTCGGGGTCGCCGGTGGCCTCGATGACGACGACGTCCGGGCTGACGTCCACGACGTGCGCGCGGAACAGCTCGGCCGTCTGTAGCACGTGGGTGCGGCTGGACGCGTCGGCCTTGACCTTGACGAGCAGGAGCTCGCGCCGGACCGACGCGGTGGTGTCCATCTCCACGATCTTGACGACGTTGACCAGCTTGTTGAGCTGTTTGGTCACCTGCTCCAAGGGGTGGAGGTCGCAGTTGACCACGATTGTCATCCGGGACAGTCCTGGGTACTCGGTGTTGCTCACACTGAGCGAGTCGATGTTGAAGCCTCGACGGGAGAAGAGGGCGGAGGCGCGGGCGAGGATACCCGGGGTGTCCTCCACCAGAACGGAAAGCGTATGACTGCTCATGGTGGTTCCGCCTGTTCCTCTTAGTCCTCGTGTTCCCAGTTCGGCGCCATGTCGCGCGCGTACTGGATGTTGTCGTTGCTGACGCCGGGGCCGACCATCGGCCAGACCATGGCGTCGTGGTTGACGGTGAAGTCCACGACGACGGGGGCGTCGTCGATCGCCATGGCCTTCTCGATGGTGGCGTCGATGTCCTCGGCTCGCTCGCAGCGCAGGCCGACACAACCGTACGCCTCCGCGAGGCGGACGAAGTCGGGGATGCGGACCTTCTCGTCGCGCGGGGCGGTCTGGAGGTCGGTGTTGGAGTAGCGGCCCTCGTAGAACAGGGTCTGCCACTGGCGGACCATGCCCAGGTTGCCGTTGTTGACCACGGCGACCTTGACCGGGATGCCCTCGATCGCGCAGGTGGCCAGCTCCTGGTTGGTCATCTGGAAGCAGCCGTCGCCGTCGACCGACCACACGGTCCGGTCGGGGTCGCCGACCTTGGCGCCGAGCGCGGCGGGGACGGAGAAGCCCATGGTGCCCAGGCCGCCGGAGTTGACGAAGGAGCCGGGGCGCTCGTAGTCGATGAACTGGGCGGCCCACATCTGGTGCTGGCCCACGCCCGCGACGTAGGTGGCCTCCGGGCCGACGATCTTGCCCAGGCGCTCGATGACCGCCTGCGGGGACAGGCTGCCGTCCTCGGGCGCCTCGAAACCCTTGGGGTAGGTGTTGCGCAGGCGGTTGAGCTGCTGCCACCAGGCCGCGTAGTCGCCCTGGCGGCCCTTCTCCTGGTCGGCGCGCACGGCCACGACCAGGTCGGCGAGGACCTCGCGGCAGTCGCCGACGATGGGCACGTCGGCGTGGCGGTTCTTGGAGATCTCGGCCGGGTCGATGTCGGCGTGGACGATCTTGGCGTCTGGGGCGAAGCTGTCCAGGCGTCCGGTGACGCGGTCGTCGAAGCGGGCGCCCAGGGCGACGATGAGGTCGGCCTTCTGGAGGGCGCCGACGGCGGCGACGTCGCCGTGCATGCCGGGCATGCCCACCGACTGCGGGTGGCTGTCGGGGAAGACGCCGCGGGCCATCAGCGTGGAGACGACGGGGGCGCCGGTGAGCTCGGCCAGGACGCGCAGCTCGGCGGAGGCGCCGGCGCGCAGGACGCCGCCGCCGACGTAGAACACCGGGCGCCGGGCCTCGGCGATCATGCGGGCGGCCTCGCGGACCTGCTTGCCGTGCGGCTTGGTGACCGGGCGGTAGCCGGGCAGTTCGAGGCGCTCGGGCCAGACGAACTCGGCGGAGTTCTGCAGGGCGTCCTTGGAGATGTCGACCAGGACGGGGCCGGGGCGTCCGCTGGAGGCGATGTGGAAGGCCTCGGCGACGATCCGCGGGATCTCGCGCACGTCCTTGACCAGGAAGTTGTGCTTGGTGATCGGCATGGTGATGCCGCAGATGTCGGCTTCCTGGAAGGCGTCGGTGCCGATCATCGGGGCGGCGACCTGGCCGGTGATGGCGACCATCGGGACCGAGTCCATGTGCGCGTCGGCGAGGGGGGTGACCAGGTTGGTGGCGCCGGGCCCGCTGGTGGCCATGCACACCCCCGGGCGGCCGGTGGCGTAGGCGTAGCCCTCGGCGGCGTGACCGGCCCCCTGCTCGTGGCGCATGAGGATGTGGCGCACCTTGGCCGAGTCGTAGAGCGGGTCGTAGGCCGGGAGGATGGCGCCGCCGGGAATCCCGAAGACAGTGTCAACGCCGACCTGTTCCAGCGACCTGATCAGCGATTGGGCGCCGGTCATCTGCTCGGTCATCTCAAGATCCTTCAGCGAGGGTCAGAGCGGCACGGGGGCTCTGGCCTGGTGGGTCTGACTCTGGGCCTGGCAATAAAAAAACCCCCACCGCCGACGGCGGTTGAGGGGTGGCGCGCAGCAGAGGAAACTCAGCGGGCTGCGCGCCGACCAAGTACGAGAATCAGGGAGTTGCTCTGCATGATGACCACATTGGCCGACGGAGAGGGCACCCGTCAACCAGAACGACATATTGTCTCGATTAATGAGACGGAAATGTCAGCATGCGGCACCCCTCGATGACACGACAACCCCTACGAACTGGGCGAATGCTGACAAGTCACCCCGGTTTCGTGTGACGCACACCGCACGGGCGGCGGTCCGGGGTCCGCGGAGTGGAACGGGGCTCGCGGTCAGCGCGTGTCCGTCCCCGCCCGTTCGGGTGGAGGGGTCCTCGGCGCCGTCGACCTTTGCCGCCCGGCGGACCCGCCGGTTCAGCTCGTCGAGGTCCGAGGACGCGTCGACCCGCCCGCGCGCCTCGTTCGACACCGCGACACCCCGGGGTTCCAGCACACCCGGGATCGTTTCGATCCGGCCCTGACCGGCCGCCCCTTCCGAGAGGGGCGGCCGGTCAGGGCCGGTCCGGAACCCTTGGCCACGCACAGCCACGACCTCATGCAGGGAGCTCAGGGCGGTCGCGGGCGGGACGCGGTCAGCGTTCCGCCCTTTCAGAGGCTGACCCCGGCCTCGCCGCCGACGAGCGACTCCACACCGCTCGCGGGCATGGGCCGGGCCACCAGGAACCCCTGGCCGTGGTCGCAGCCCATGGCGCGGAGCTGCTCCAGCTGCTCGGAGCGCTCGATGCCCTCGGCCACCACCTGCACGCCCAGGTCGCGCCCAAGCTGGATGATCGTGTGCGTGAGGAGCGTCACCGTGTCGTCGCGGCCCAGGTCCGCCACGAACGACGGGTCGATCTTGATCGCGTCCACGCTCAGCCTGCGCAGGTGGGCCAGGGACGCGTAACCCATCCCGTAGTCGTCGATGGCCAGCCGCACGCCGAGCTCGCGCAGCTCGCCCAGGCGCTGCACCGCCTCCCCGCCGTCGTCGAGCAGGACCTCCTCGTCGACCTCCAGGGTCAGCACCTCGGCCGGAAGCCCCGACTCGGCGAGGATCCCCGCCACCGACTCCACGAAGCGCGGCGACAGAACCTGCTTGACCGACAGGTTCACCGACAGGCCGATGTCCCAGTCCGAGAGCCGCCACACCGAGACCTTCCCGCAGGCCTCGCGCAGGATCCGCTCGCCCAGCGGCACGATCAGGCCCGACTCCTCGGCCGCGCCGATGAAGTCCTCGGGGCCGACCGTCTCGCCGTCGCGGTCCCAGCGCACCAGAGCCTCCACAGAGGTCACCTGGGAGCTGCCCAGGTCCACGACGGGCTGGTACTCCAGGAAGAACTCGTCCTTGGCCAGCGCCTGGCGCAGGCGGATCTGGAGCTCCAGGCGCGAGACCACCGTGTCGTGCATGTGCGCGGCGTAGACCTCCACGTGGCCCGCCCCGCGCTCCTTGGCCCGGGTCATGGCCACGTCGGCGTTGCGCAGCAGCTCGCCGCTGTCGGTGATCGGCTCGGCGAAGGCCACGCCGATGCTGGCGGTCAGCATGATCTCCCGGTCGGCGACCGGGAACGGCTCCGAGGCGATCACCCTCCCCAGGCGCTCGGCCAGGTCCACCACCCGCTGGACACGGGGCACGTTCTCCACCAGCACCGCGAACTCGTCTCCGCCCCAGCGCGCCAGGGTGGCGTCGGAGTCCAACTCGCCGCGCAGCCTGCGGGCCGCCTGGCCGAGCAGGTGGTCGCCGCGCACGTGCCCGGCGGAGTCGTTGACCGCCGTGAACCCGTCCAGGTCCAGGAAGATCACCGCGACCTCGCCCGCGGGCTCCTCGTTGATCACCCGGTGCGCCAGGACGTCGCTGGCCCGCTCCTCCAGGTAGGCGCGGTTGGGGAGGCCGGTCACACCGTCGTGGAACGTCAGGTGCTCCACCTCGTCCTGGAGCGCCACCTGCGCGCTGATGTCGCGGGTGGTCACCAGCAGCCGGTCGGGCTCACCGGGCTGCTCGTACAGGGACATGGTGGACTCGGTGTGCCGCCAGGTCCCGTCGGCCGCCCGCACCCGCAGCCGCATGTGCACCCCCTGAGCGCCGCGCTCGGAGAACAGGTCGGTGACGGCCTTGGTGCGCCCCAGGTCCTCGGGGTGGATGAGCGCGGTGACGGGGGCGGCGAGCACGTCGTCGAGCCGGTAGCCGAAGGCCTCGGCCGTGCCCGGGCTGACGTAGTTCACGCCGCCGTCGCGGTCGAGCACGAGGATGACGTCGCCGCTGTTGCGCGCCAGCTCGTGGAAGTGGACCTCGCGGTTGCGCACCATCCGGGAGAGCGTGGCGTTCTCCTCCAGCATGCCCACCATGCGCACCAGGAGAACCACCACGGCGGTGCCCGCGGCCAGCGGCAGCACCGGCGCCACCCCAGGCAGGCGGAGCCCCGCCACGGTCAGCACCACAGCGGCCACGAACACGGCGCCGATCGCGGCGAGTTCGGGCGCGAACCGGTAGAGCCCCCGGCCGGTGATCCGGCGCGGGTCGGTGCCGGGCCGGTGCTCCACGAGCCACGGCAGGGCCCCCAGCAGGGCGAAGCCCAGGAACCTGACCGGGTGTTCGACGCCGCCGAGGACGGGCGGTCCGGTCAGGCGGGTGAGCGCGCCGAGGATGTCCGCCCCGGCTATGACGATGAGGGCGCCGATGGCCACCAGCACCGCGCGCCGCGTGCTGTGCGGCGACATGAAGACCAGCGGCACGAGCAGGCACAGCACGACGATGTCGGCGACCGGGTAGACCAGGGCGAAGCCCAGGAACCCGGCGCCCTCCCCGAGCTCCTGGTAGAGCGGGGAGAACAGCAGCAGCCAGACCACGGAGAAGACCGCGGCGGCGCACACGTAGCTGTCGGTGACGTGGCGCACGGCGGTCCGCAGTCCGCCCGGCCACGGCGCGAACTTGGTGAAACCGATCACGAAGAGTGGCAGGGCCGCGAGGGCGAAGAGGTCACCCAGAGTTAGCGACAGGGCCGTGGCGGAGCTGAACAGACGGATCAGACCGTGAGTGACGCCACCCGCGCACCATGCGAGCGCGGCGAAGCCGAGGTGGCGCAGGGCGGAGGGCCCGTCCGCGCCGTCGGCGTGGGCGTCCCGGTCGGCTCCGGTCGCCGCCCAGCGGCGCGAGGCGTAGAGCAGCGACAGCCCGGCGGCCCCGGCCGCGACGGACGTGGGCCACTCCGCGAGCGCGGCGGTCACGCTGGTCTGCGCCGTGGGGACCACGGTCCCCACCAGGTAGAGCAGGAACAGCACCGCCAGGGCCACGACCCACAGGCGGCGTGCCCGGGTTCCCATCACCGACCTCCCAGCGGGCACGTCACGGTCGACGCGGCGCCCTGCCGCGGTCACGCTCTCTCCTCGGACATGGAGCACCCACCTCGCGTCGTTCGAGTCCGGGCGCGGCACAGCACCCGGCACCGCGTCTGCCGCCCGGGGTCTCGCGGGACTGGGACGGGCCCGGCGGCGGAACGGCCCGGGGGACCGTACACGTCCCCGTGCGTCGCAACCCTACGCAACCAAGGTCACACAGCGATTGAGGACCGGATGAGAGATGAAGACGGAACGATCACACACAGTGATTTTCGACCCTCGTCCCTCCGGTACCCGCCCCGGCGCGTCGCGGCTCCGGCGGGGGCGGAGTGCCCGCTCCGTTTCCCGGAGCGCGGCACGGAACCGTGAAACGGGTCCCGGGCCCCTCCCGCCTACCCTGCGGCCCACGGCCCATGCAGGGTGCCACCCGGTACCGACAGAACGGGACGAAACGGGTGACAGGCGGCACGGGCTCCCCAAAGCGGCGGTCCGCGGAGCGCGTCCGCCGCGGGGAACGGACCTAGGGCGCCGGGCACGGGGCCCGGCGCGGCACGGAAGGGGGCGGTGACGGATCAGCTCGCGCCGAGTTTGGCCAGGATGAGCTCGCGGGCGCGTCCCGCGTCGGCCTGGCCGCGGGTCGCCTTCATCACGGCGCCCACCAGTGCGCCGGCCGCGGCGACCTTGCCGCCGCGCACCTTGTCGGCAGCGTCGGGGTTGGCGGCGATGGCCTCGTCCACGGCCGCGCCGAGGGCTCCGTCGTCGCTGACCACCTTGAGACCGCGGGCCTCGACCACCGCGTCGGGCTCACCCTCACCGGCCAGCACGCCCTCCACCACCTGGCGGGCGAGCTTGTTGGTGAGCGTGCCCTCGGCGACCAGCGCGATGACGCGCGCGACCTGCGCCGGGGTGATGGGCAGGGCGGCCAGCTCCACCTCCTGCTCGGTGGCGCGGCGCGACAGCTCGTTGAGCCACAGCTTGCGGGCCTCGGCCGACGGGGCGCCCTCGGCCACGGTCGCCGCGACCAGGTCGATGGCGTCGGCGTTGACCAGGTCGCGCAGTTCGGTGTCGGTGAGGTCCCACTCGGCGCGGATCCGGGCGCGCTTGGCGGCGGGCAGCTCCGGCAGGGTGGCGCGCAGCTCCTCCACCCACTCCGCCGAGGGCGCGACGGGCACCAGGTCGGGGTCGGGGAAGTAGCGGTAGTCCTGCGCCTCCTCCTTGGAACGGCCGGAGATGCTGCGGCCGGTGTTCTCCTGGAAGTGGCGGGTCTCCTGCACGACCTTCTGCCCGGCGTCGAGCACGCCCGCCTGGCGCTCGATCTCCGAGCGCACGGCGCGCTCGACCGAGCGCAGCGAGTTGACGTTCTTGGTCTCGCTGCGGGTGCCCCATTCCGAGGCGCCGCGCGGGTTGAGGGAGACGTTGACGTCGCAGCGCATGGAGCCCTCCTCCATGCGCACGTCGGAGATGCCCAGGGAGCGGACCAGGTCGCGCAGCTCGGCGGCGTAGGCGCGGGCGACCAGGGGCGCCAGGTCGCCGGTGCCGGTGACGGGCTTGGTGACGATCTCCAGCAGCGGGATGCCCGCGCGGTTGTAGTCGACGATGGAGTAGTCGGCACCGTGGATGCGGCCGGTGGCACCGCCCACGTGGGAGGTCTTGCCGGTGTCCTCCTCCATGTGGACCCGCTCGACGTCCACGCGGAACACTCGGGGACCGTCTGGGGTGTCGACGGTGACGTCGAGGTGGCCGTCGACGCAGATCGGCTCGTCGTACTGGGAGATCTGGTAGTTCTTCGGCATGTCCGGATAGAAGTAGTTCTTCCGGGCGAACCTGCCCCAGGGGGCTATGGAGCAGTTCAGCGCCAGGCCCAGCCGGATGGCGCCCTCGACCGCCTTCTCGTTGACGACCGGCAGGGAGCCGGGCAGCGCCAGGCAGACCGGGCACACCTGCGTGTTGGGGTCGGCGCCGAACGCGGTGGGGCAGGAGCAGAACATCTTGGAGGCGGTGCCCAGCTCGATGTGGGTCTCCAGGCCGAGGACGGGCTCGTACCTGGCCAGTGCCTGCTCGTAGGCCACCGGCGCAGGACCGCTGTTCGTGGCAGAGCTGGGACGTACCGCGTGGGCCATCGCCGCAAACCCGCTTCCGTAGACGACATACCTTCCAGCTCAGCCTACCGAGCGCGCGGGGGTGGGGTGCCCGGCAGCGGAGTCACGGCCAGGTCACCGGACATCACGGTCAGTACACGATTGGGACGCTGTCAGGGGGATGTCCGCTGCCGCCGGGTGCCGGACCGTTAGTCTGGGTGGCCCAGGAAGACTGTTTCGCCGGTGGCCCCGGACTGCGGCCGCCGCCTTCTCATGGGAGCGCACGAGCATGTCCGGCATCCTGCGTCGGTACGCCGCGCTGCTTTCCGCCTCGGCCCTGATCGGCACCCTGCTGGGTGCCCCGGCGGCCGGCGCCGACGACTTCTCACGCGTGGACCGCGACCCCGTCGAGGGCGCGCCGCTCGTGCTCGCCGACGGCAGGGAGGCCGACACGGCGCTGTTCAGCCTGCGCGTGGGCGAGCACGCCTCGGTCCGGGCCTACACGGTGACCGCGGACGAGGAGGTCCACCCGTACGCGGCCTACGTGGAGTCAGCTTGGTCGGACGTTCCGGAGTGGTCCGAAACCCCGCAGGAAACGGATCCCGCCGACCGGGCGTACTGGGTGGTGTCCAATTCCTATCCGACGGTCGGTCTGGAGTCCCTGCTGGAGGGGAGCGACCTGCCCCGCTTGGACGAGGCACGGGCAATCGCGGGCACCCAGGCCGCCCTGTGGCAGGTGCTGGAGGGGGTGCGGCCGGACCCCGACGCCAACGACCCGGGCGTCATGGCGCTGTACGACCACCTGGTGGAGGGCAGCGCGTCCGCGCCGGACAACACCGTCTCCCGGTCCCTGGCGGTGTCGCCGTCCCACGTGGAGGCGGCCGCCCCGGAGGAGCCGCTGGGTCCGTTGACCGTGCACAGCTCCGGAGCGGAGCCGGTGTCGGTGTCGGTGCGCGGCGCCCCGGCGTCGTGGCTGGTCGACGCGGAGGGGGAGCCGGTCACCCAGACGGGCGACGGCGAGCGGGTCTTCCTGGCCGTGGATCCGACGGTGCCGGCCGGCGTGGCGACCCTGCACCTGCAAGGGCGGGACTTCCCGCTGCCGCAGGGGCGCCTGTTCACCGGCAGGGACGGCGTGCGCACCCGCTCCCTGGTGACCGCGGAGGCGGGTTCGGCTACGAGTTCGGCCATCGCGACGTTCACGTGGCATCCGGAGCAGACCGAGGAGCCGGTGGCCGCGGCGAGCCCGGAGCCCGCGCCGGAGGAGGAGCCCCCCGCCCTGGAGGAGGCAGTCGAGGAGGAGGTTCCCACCGAGGAGATATCTCCCACAGCGGAGGACCGAATCCCCGAGGACGATCTGGCCCTCACCGGAACCTGGCTGTCCGGGCTGTTGGTCATCGCGGGGGCCCTGGTGGTATCCGGCCTGATCATCCTGGTTGTGGGACGCAAACGACGCGACTGACGAGGTTGGGGGACGCGGAAGTCCCGCTTTCGTTGCATAGCTTTTCGACATAATGCGGATCTACCTGCGAGGAATTTTTTCCTGGCCGTATCCGGTCACATTTTCCGCGAACCAGCTTGGAAGTAGCGAAGGGGATCGCTAGTATCAGGCGAGCGTTGGCCCCACGGCGAGCGCGACCGGCTCCCGCGTCACGGCGAGCCCCACCGGAAGATCGCGCCCACCCCACACGGCGCCACGATCCGAACCCGACGTGGTGACCCCCCGGAACGGGTGAACGCAGCAGGCGGCACCGGATTTCTCCCGGCGACCGTCGTGCCGTGGCCACCGCTGTCAGTCCCATCGGTTCCCGTCGTCCTTTGGGCAGGCATTTTTCCATCCGGTTACCCCTAGAACACACCGGGACACAATTTGAGTATCTCCTCCCTCCCCCGCACCGTCGGCCGCACCGGCCTGGCGGCCACCGCAGCCGCGTTCCTGGCCTTCGGCCTGGCCGCCCCCGCGGCCGCGGACCCCGACGCTTCCCCCACCCAGGCCGCGTACAACTACAACGCCGCCCGCGGCGTCACTGTCACGATGAGCGGCGAGGAAAACTCGGGCACCTCGCTGTTCGACCTGGATCTGGCCGAGGGGGGCACCCTCAAGACCTACTGCATCGACCTGAAGACCGAGATCCCGCGCGACTTGGAGACGGTCCCCTACGTCGAGGGCAACTGGGCCGACTATCCCGGCAAGGGCGACTTCGAGGCCGAGTCGGGCAAGGTGCTCTGGGTCCTCCAGAACTCCTACCCCACGCAGTCCGACCTGGGCGCCCTGGGCGGTCTGGCCGGTGTCGAGGGCCTGACCGAGGGGCAGGCGATCGCCGCCACCCAAGCCGCCATCTGGCGCTTCAGCAACGGCAGCAGCCTGGAAAACGTTCCGAGCGGGAACCAGGACCGAGACGGCACGCACAACAACAAGCGCAACGTCACTGCGCTCTATGACTACCTGGTGGGCGCGGCCGAGCCCGTCTCCGAGCCCGCCCCCGCCCTGAGCATCACCCCGGGTGAGGTCTCTGGCAACGCCGGTGAGATCGTCGGTGAGTTCACCGTCCAGACCAACGCCGCCGAGCTCCAGGTCATGGAGGCCGAGGAGAACCCCGAGGGCGTCGAACTGGTCTACGCCGAGAACGGTGAGCTCGTCGAGACCGTCAAGGACGGTGACGTCGTCGGCTTCCTCGTGCCCGAGGACGCCGAGGCTGGCCAGGCTGGATTCAGCCTCTCCGCCAGCACCACGTTCTTCGCCGGTCGCCTGTTCCAGGGCGACGGCTTGGAGACCCAGACCCTGATCACCGCCGAGGACGACGAGGTCACCGTCTCCGCCTCGGCCGTGGCCAGCTGGACCGAGGGCGGCGAGACCCCGCCGGAGTCCCCCGAGCCCAGCGAGCCGGAGTCCCCCGAGCCGAGCGAGCCCGAGAACCCCGAGCCGACCCCGAGCGACGAGCCCTCCGAGCCCGTCGACAAGCCCTCCGAGCCCGCCGACGACCAGAACGAGCCCACCCTGCCGGTGACCGGCGGCGCGCTCGCCGGCCTGGTCGCCGCCGGTGTGGCCGCCCTGGGTGCCGGTGGCGGCGCCATCTACCTGAGCCGCAAGCGCAAGGCCGCGGGCAGCCAGGACCTGGAGGGCTAACACCCCTCCCGCCGTCCGAGGACGGTGGAGCCTGAGGGCCCGTTTCCGTGGTCTCCCACGGAAACGGGCCCTTCGTGTCGTCCGACAGGCGAGCGGCCGTGCCCCGCAACCGTCCCCGGCGGAGGGCGACGACACCGCCGGGCGGCCGCCCGAGGGGTGGGAGTACGCGAATCGCGGCCTCGAAGTGCCCGTGGCGGCCGGCCGGGTGCGGGAACTGGTCGGCGACACCGAGCGCCCGGGCGAACGGGATCCGGCCGTCCGGTTCGTCGCGGCAGCTCGAAAACGGCGTCGTGGAGCCGAGCAGCGCAATCACGGAGGACGCGGTCAGGGAGTCGATCACACTCAGCGCGCCCGGCCGTGGGGTCACCTGGACGCGGGAGGGCGGGAGGCCCGGGTTCCTCAGGCACGGACCCCGCCCGGCCTCCAGGAACGAACCCGTCACGTTCTCCCGGAATTCATGTCCTCCACGCAGGAAGCGGACAACCCGGTGCGGGGGCTCGACGTCTTCTCTGTGAACTCCCATCGGACCGACCGGTCCGCCGCCCGGCGTTCCGACCCCGGTGGAAGACCCGGTTGGCTCACCTTGAGACCACCCACAGGAAAAGACGTGACGTACGTGTCCCTCCCCCATTCCGTCGGGCGCGCGACTCTCGCCGCCTCCGCCGCCGCACTCCTCGCCTTCGGGCTCGCCGCTCCGGCCTCCGCCGACCCGGTGGAGACCTACGAGGGCTCCGTCCGCGCCCAGTACCCCGCCACCGCGCAGAGCGGTCACGTCGTGACCATGCGGGGCGCCGAGCCCACCAGCGCCAGTCTGTTCGACCTGCGTCTGGAGAACGGCGACGTTCTCACGACCTACTGCATCGACTTCAGCACCGAGATCGTCGACCAGGCCTGGTACCTCGAGGACGAGTGGGCCAACTACCCGGGCAGGGGCGACTTCGCCGCGCCCGGCAAGGTGCACTGGATCCTCCAGAACAGCTACCCGAGCATCAGCGCGGCCGACCTGGCCGACGCGGCCCGGGTCAGGGGGCTGACCGACGCCGAGGCCCTGACCGCGACGCAGGCCGCGATCTGGCACTTCAGCAACGGCACTGAGCTGTCCCGGGTCACCGCGAACCCCGAGGTCGGCGGCAGGGTCGACAACGGTGCGGTGATCAAGGCCTACCGCTACCTGGTGGACGAGGCGGTGGAACTGGAGCAGGAGCCGGAACCCACGCTCAGCATCACCCCGCACCAGGCCACCGGCAGCCCGGGCGAGACGATCGGTGAGTTCCTCGTCGAGACCAGCGACGAGGACGGCATCGAGGTCAGCGTCCAGGCCCCCGAGGGCGTCGGGGTCGAGCTGATCGACCTGGAGAGCGGCGAGCCCGTCACCACGGTCGACAACGGCGACACCGTCGGCCTGGCCGTCCCGGAGGGCGCGGCGGAGGGCACCGCCTCCTTCTCCCTGGAGACCACGGCGACCGTGCGGTCGGGCCGCCTGTTCAAGGGCGAGGAGGAGTACCAGCCGACCCAGACCCTGATCACCGCCGAGGACAGTGAGGTCACCGTCTCCGCGTCGGCCTCGGTCTCCTGGACCGGCGGCGAGACCCCGCCGGAGTCCCCCGAGCCCAGCGAGCCGGAGTCCCCCGAGCCGAGCGAGCCCGAGAACCCCGAGCCGACCCCGAGCGACGAGCCCTCCGAGCCCGTCGACAAGCCCTCCCAGCCCGCCGACGACCAGAACGAGCCCACCCTGCCGGTGACCGGCGGCGCGCTCGCCGGCCTGGTCGCCGCCGGTGTGGCCGCCCTGGGTGCCGGTGGCGGCGCCATCTACCTGAGCCGCAAGCGCAA
>NZ_LEKI01000079.1:0-24555 GCF_001029525.1 Nocardiopsis sp. RV163
CTCCAGTGTCGCCGACCCGCCGGTGTGCCCCAGAGCCCCCGCGCGTCCGACGCGGGGGACCGGGGCACACCGGCGGGTCGGCGACACTGGAGGCATGCCTTCCGTTGCCCTCGACGGCGATCCCGTACCGAGCACCGGCGAACTGCCCGGGCCGTCCCTCGCCGAACTCGGCGGGCGGCCCCTCGGGTTCTACGTCCACGTGCCCTTCTGCGTCACCCGCTGCGGTTACTGCGACTTCAACACCTACACGGCCGAGGAACTGGTCTCCCGCGACGGCACCGCCACCGCCTCCCGCGAGACCTACGCCGACCAGGCGATCGCGGAGGTCGCGCTGGCCGACCGGGTCCTGACGGGGGAGCGGCCGCCGGTCGGCACGCTGTTCGTCGGCGGCGGCACGCCCACCCTGCTCCCGGCCGAGGACCTGGGCCGCGTGGTCGCCGCCGTGCGCGAGCGCTTCGGGTTCACGCCCGACGCCGAGCTGACCACCGAGGCGAACCCCGAGACGGTCACCCCCGACTACCTCGCGCGGCTGCGCGAGGCCGGGTTCACCCGCGTGTCCTTCGGCATGCAGAGCGCCCGCGACCACGTGCTGCGGGTGCTGGAGCGCGGCCACACGCCCGGACGCCCCGAGCAGTGCGTGGAGTGGGCGCGACGGGCCGGGTTCGAGCACGTCAACCTCGACCTGATCTACGGCACTCCCGGGGAGGGCGACGAGGACTGGCGCGCCTCCCTGGAGGCCGCGGTCTCCGCCGGACCCGACCACGTCTCGGCCTACTCGCTCATCGTCGAGGAGGGCACCCGCCTGGCCGCCCGCGTGCGCCGGGGCGAACTCGCCGAGCCCGACGACGACACGATGGCCGACCGCTACCTCATGGCCGAGGAGGTCCTCACCGCGGCCGGGTTCAGCGCCTACGAGGTGTCCAACTGGGCGCGCACCGAGCAGGGCCGCAGCAGGCACAACCTCCTGTACTGGACCGGCGGCCACTGGTGGGGGGTGGGCCCCGGCGCGCACAGCCACGTGGGCGGCACCCGCTGGTGGAACGTCAAGCACCCGGCCGCCTACGCCGCCCGCCTGGCCGCCGGGCACAGCCCCGGCCTGGCCCGCGAGGTGCTCACCGAGGAGGAGCGCCGCTTCGAGCGCGTCCTGCTGGAGCTGCGCGTGGAGGGCGGGTGCCCCCTGGACCTGCTCGAACCGCACGGCCGCGACGCGGCCGAGCGGGCCGTCGCCGAGGGCCTGCTCGACGCGGACGCCCACGAGGGGGGTCGCGCGGCCCTCACCCTGCGCGGGCGCCTGCTCGCCGACGCCGTGGTGCGCGACCTCACCTGAGCCCTTCCGGCAGGGGACTGACACGACGCGGGGGCCCGGCCGTCGGCCGGACCCCCGCGTTCGCCGAAGCGCCGGACTACTTGATCCAGCTGACGTTGAACGGGTAGCGGTACCACTCGCCCCGGTTGGCGGCCACACCGCCGATGATGCCGAGGGCGACGGCCGCGATCCAGCAGACGAACCAGGTCAGGAAACCGATGATGACGATCATCAGGACGCTGGAGACCAGGTAGCCGATCAGGATCAGGATCTGGAAGTTCAGCGCCTGCGCGGCCTGGTCGCGGACGAAGGGCGACTCGTCCTTCTTGACGAGGAAGATGATCAGCGGCACGAGCCATCCGATGATGCCGCCGCCCACGTGGGCGAACATCGCCATCTGACGCTCGTCGGGGCTGGGCTGGCCGGTCGTGGCCGAGGAGGGGCCGTAGGCGCCTTGCGGGGGCTGGCCGTAACCGCCCTGCTGGTAGTGGGACTGGTAGCCGCCGGTCTGCTCGTACCCGGGTTGGCCGGGGTAGCCGCCGGACTGGCCCGGATACCCGCCGGACTGCTCCTGGTAGCCGGGCTGGCCGGGCGGGGGCGGGTAGCCGCCCTGCTGGTAGCCGGGCTGGCCACCGGTGGGGTAACCGTGCTGGGAGGGGTAACCGCCGGAGTCCTGGCCGGGCTGCTGACCCTGGCCGTAGGGGCCCTCGGAAGGGTTGTTGGGATAGGACATGTTGGGTTCCTTCGTGCGGATGCGCTCGGACTGCGTGCGGGAGCGGATCACTTCAACAGGCGGATGCTCACCGGGTAGCGGTACCACGTCCCCTTGTTGGCGCCGTTGGCGCCCAGGACGCCGAACACGATAGCGACGACCCAGATCAGGGCGACCAGGAGGGATCCGATCCAGGACAGCTCTGGGAAGAAGATACCCAGGCCGATGAAGGCCACCCACGCGAAGAGGTAGGGGATCAGCAGGGTGAGCTGGAAGTTGGCAGCCTCGGACGCGTGGTGGCGCACGAACGGCGACTGGTTGCGCTTGGCGAAGTAGATGGCCAGCGGCGGGATCCAGCCCAGACAGGCGACCACGAAGCCCGACAGGTGGGCGAGCATGGCCACGAGCGTGCTGTTGTCGCCGCCCGGGGCGCCCTGCTGGGGCTGGCCCGGAACACCCGGCTGCCCGTACGCCGCGGGGGCGCCCGGGTAGGGCTGCTGCTGGCCCGGGACGGGCTGGCCGTAGACCCCCTGCTGGGGCTGTCCGTACCCGGGCTGCGGGGCGTAGCCGGGATACGCGCCGGAGGGCTGCCCGTAACCCGGCTGCGCGCCGGAGGGCTGGGCCCCCGGAGCCTGGGCGTAGCCCTGCTGCGCCTGGTCGGGCTGCGGGGCGTAGGGCGACTGCGCGCCCGAGTGCTGGCCGTAACCCGGCTGCGCCCCCGGGACCTGGCCGTAGGCCGCCTGCTGCCCGTAGCCGGGCTGCTCGGGGGCCCCTTCCGGCGGGGCGAAACCGGGCTGCTGCTGTCCGCCCGAGGGCTGTCCGTACTCGCCCTGCTGGCCGTGGGGCTGCTGCCCGTACCCGGGCTGCGGGGCGTAGCCGGGCTGGGCTCCCGAGGCCTGGCCGTACCCGGGCTGGGAGCCGGAGGGCTGACCGTGACCCTGCTCGGCCCCCGGTGCCTGGCCGTAGCCCTGCCGCCCCTGCTCGAACTGCGGGGCGTAGGGCGACTGCGCGCCCGAGTGCTGGCCGTAGGCGGGCTGGCCCTGGCCGGGCTGCGGAGCGTACGGCGACGGCGCACCGGGCGGCGGTGCGAAGTCGGGCTGCGCTCCCGGTGCCTGGCCGTAGCCCTGGTAGCCCTGCTCCGGCTGCGGGGCGTAGGGCGACTGCGCGCCCGAGTGCTGGCCGTGGTCCTGGCCGGGCTGCGGGGCGTAGGGCGACTGCGCCCCGGACTGCTGGCCTGGTTCCGGCTGCGGGGGCTGCTGTCCGTACTCCTGCCGCCCGTCCTGCTCGTGGTCCGGCTGCTGTCCCCGGTGGGGATCCTCCGGGGGCGGGGGGTTCGTCGGGGTCTGGCTCATGCTCTTCCTTGGCTCCGCTGATGAGGTGGAGGTTCCTGTACTACCGTGCTGTACCGACGACCGCGCGGGCCGGAGGCGGGCGACCTCGGCACCGGACACGGGGACCGGAGCCTCGCCCGGGTCAAATCCTAGGTCCTGCCGCTCCCCCGCACGCGGCGCTGGCTAGGGAGCGTCCGGGTGCGGCCCGGTGACGAAGTCGATCAGCTCCTCCACCCGGCCGAGCAGAGCCGGCTCCAGATCAGCATAGGTACGGACCGACCCCAGGATCCGGCGCCACGCCTCCCCCGTCTCCATCCGCCAGCCCAGGGCGCTCACGACCCCCTCCTTCCAGGGGACGCCGCGCGGCACCTCGGGCCAGGCCCCGATCCCCACCGAACCCGGCCGGACCGCCTGCCAGACGTCTACGTAGGGATGCCCGGCCACCAGCACGTGCTCGCCGCGCACCCGCTCGGCGATCCGCGTCTCCTTGGAACCCGGTACCAGGTGGTCCACCAGGACGCCCAGCCTCCT
The DNA here is from genome assembly GCF_001029525.1 of Nocardiopsis sp. RV163. NCBI lineage: Bacteria > Bacillati > Actinomycetota > Actinomycetes > Streptosporangiales > Nocardiopsidaceae > Nocardiopsis > Nocardiopsis sp. RV163. Next base: position 3,881 of record NZ_LEKI01000079.1, read on the forward strand.
GCCGGGCCCGGGTGAGAACTCCGCCACGATCGAGGGCAGGTCGTCGACCCCCTCCAGGAACTCGACGGCCACCCCCTCCACACGCAGGTCGTGGCCCCAGACCTTCTCCACCAGTTCGGCGTCGTGGACGCCCTCCACGTAGATCCGGCTCTCCCGGGCCGTGCGCGCCCGCGCGCCCGGCACCGCCACCGACCCGGAGGCGCTGCGCAGCGGCCCCCGCGCCGCCGGGGCGGGGCGCACCAGGGTCACCGGCTCGCCGTCGACCAGGAACGCGGCCGGGGCGAGGTCGAACACGCGGCGGCGGCCGTGCCGGTCCTCCAGCGTGACGGCGGCCTTGTCCCAGTCCACGACAGCCCCGCAGAACGCCTCCCCGGCGTCCTCGACGACCAGTTCCCGTTCCAGGGGCACCTCGCGGACCGCCTTCTTCTCCGGGCGGCGCCAGTCCCCGGCGAGCACGTCGCGGCCGTAACGGCCGGTTCCCTTGGTAGCCACGGTCGTGCAGTCTACTGGTGGTGCCCGCCGGCGCCCCGTCGGCCGCGACGCGCGCCTCGGGACCGGCGGGAACAGGGGCGACACCGCCGCGCCGGCGCCCGGCCGACCGCGGGGAACCGTCAGGGTTTGCGGCCGGGCATAGACTTAGCACTGAGGACCATGGAGTGCCAGGAGGTGGCGAGTGCTGGATGAGCGCAAGCTCGCGGTCCTGCGTGCCGTCGTCGAGGACTTCGTCAACACCAACGAGCCCGTGGGTTCCAAGGCCCTGGCCGACCGGCACCGGCTCGGCGTCTCCCCGGCGACCATCCGCAACGACATGGTCGCCCTCGAGGAGGACGGCTACATCGCGCAGCCGCACACCAGTGCCGGACGCGTTCCCACGGACAAGGGCTACCGGCTCTTCGTCGACCGGCTCTCCTCGGTCAAACCTCTCTCCAGCGCGGAGCGGCGCGCCATCGAGTCCTTCCTCACCGGCGCCGTGGACCTCGACGAGATCGTCGCCCGGACCGTGCGGCTCCTCGCGCAGCTCACCCGCCAGGTCGCGATCGTCCAGTACCCGTCGCTGACCCGCTCGTCGGTGCAGCACGTGGAACTGGTCCCCCTCGGGGGGCAGCGGATCATGATGGTCGTGATCACCAACACGGGCCGGGTCGAACAGCGCGTCATCGACGGTCTGGGAGAGGTCAACGAGGCCGCCGTCGACGACCTGCGCGCGATGTTGAACCGGGCCATCGCCGGACGCCACCTCGGCGACGTGCCCGACGCGGTGGAGGACCTGCCTCCGCAGGTGCCGCCCGAACACCGCCAGATGGCGGTGTCGGTCCTCTCCGTCCTGCTGGAGAGCCTCGTCGAACGGCACGAGGAGAAGATCGTCCTCGCGGGGACGGCCAACCTCGCCGCCGTCGACTTCGCCGCCAGCCTCAGGGACGTCCTGGAGGCGCTGGAAGAGAACATGGTCCTCATCCGTTTGCTGGGAGAGGCCAAGGACCCGTCGATGCTCACGGTGCGCATCGGCGCGGAGAACTTCCACGAGGGCCTGAGGTCCACCTCCATCGTGTCGGCGGACTACGGTGTGGGAAACCAGTCGCTCGCCAAGATCGGTGTGGTGGGACCCACCCGGATGGACTACCCGGGGACGATGGGAGCAGTACGCGCCGTGGCTCGCTATGTCGGACAGATTTTGGCAGGACAGTAACCCAGTGGCCAGAGACTATTACCAGGTTCTCGGAGTGCGTCGCGACGCGTCCAAGGACGAGATCAAGAAGGCCTACCGGCGGCTCGCGCGCGAACTCCACCCGGACATCAATCCGGACCCCGCAACCCAGGAGCGCTTCAAGGAGGTGACCCAGGCCTACGAGGTCCTCTCCGACGAGAACAAGCGCCGGATGTTCGACATGGGCCAGGACCCCTACGCGCCCGGCGGCGGCGGGGCCGGGGGCTTCGGCGGTGCGGGCGGGTTCGCCTTCGACGACATCATGAACGCCTTCTTCGGCGGCGGTCAGCCCGGCGGGCGCGGCCCCCGGGAGCGGGTCCGCCGCGGGCGCAGCATCAAGATCCGCGTCGAACTCGACCTTGTGGAGACCGCGTTCGGGGTCAGCAAGGAGATCACCTTCCCCACCGCCATCCTGTGCGAGACCTGCCAGGGAGAGGGGACGGCGGCCGGTTCGCACCGCACCACCTGTGATATGTGCCACGGGCAGGGCGAGGTCTCCCAGGTCACCCGGTCCTTCCTCGGCCAGGTCATGACCTCCCGTCCCTGCCCCCAGTGCTCGGGCCAGGGCTCGGTCATCACCAACCCCTGCGGCGACTGCGCGGGCGAGGGCCGGGTGCGCGAGAAGGTCACCCGCACCGTCAAGATCCCCGCGGGCGTCGACGACGGCACACGCATCCAGCTCGCCGGGGAGGGCGAGGTCGGCCCCAACGGCGGACCGCGCGGCGACATCATCCTGGAGATCATCCAGCGCCCGCACCCCACCTTCGAACGCCGCGGCGACGACCTGCACTGCACGGTGACCGTCCCCATGACGGCCGCCGCGCTGGGCGCCTCCTTCGCCTTCGACACCCTCGACGGCACCGAGAACATCGACCTGCGCCCGGGCACCAACTCCGGCCACGTCATCACCCTCCCCAACAAGGGGGTCAGCCACCTCGACGGCGGCGGCCGGGGCGACCTGCGCATCCGCGTGGACGTGGAGACCCCGAGCAGGCTGGACGAGGAGCAGGAGGCCCTCCTGCGCAAGTTCGCCGAACTGCGCGGCGAGGACCAGACCCCGGGACGCTTCAGTCCCGGACACGGCGGGTTCTTCTCCAAGATCCGCGACGCCTTCGGCGCCAAGTGACACCGCCGGTCTTCCTGGTCGAGGCCGCCGACCTGGCGGCCGACCGGGTGACGGTGGACGGCGCCGAGGGCCGCCACGCCGCCGTGGTGCGCCGCATCCGGGAGGGCGAGACCGTCGACCTCTCCGACGGACGCGGTCTGCGCGCCCGCTGCACGGTGACCGCTGTGGGGCGGGACCACATCGTCTGCGCGGTGGTGGAGCGCCGGGAGGAACCGGCGCCCCGCCCCCGCCTGACGGTGGTCCAGGCACTGCCCAAGGGCGATCGGGGCGAACTGGCCGTGGAGATGATGACCGAGGCCGGAGCGGACGCGGTCGTGCCCTGGGCGGCGGAGCGCTGCGTCACCCGCTGGAAGGGCGACCGCGCCGCCAAGGCACTGGCCAAGTGGCGTGCCACCGCACGCGAGGCGGCCAAGCAGGCCCGGCGCGCGCGGCTGCCCGAGGTCGCCGACCTCGCCGACCGGGCCGCCGTGGTCGGCCTCCTGGCGGGGGCGGACCTGGGCGTCGTGCTGCACGAGGACGGCGCCAGCCGTCTGTCGCAGCTGGAGCTGCCCGCCGGACAGGGCACCGGTGTCGTCGTGGTGGTCGGTCCCGAGGGCGGCTTCTCCGACGCCGAGCTGGAGGCGTTCGACGCCGCGGGCGCGGTCCGGTCTCTGCTGGGACCGAGCGTGCTGCGCACCTCCACCGCCGGGGTCGCCGCCCTGTCGGTGCTCCAGTCCCGAACCGGCCGCTGGTAGGGGCCCGCCGACCCCGGGCACGCGAGAGGCGCCCGGACACGTCCGGGCGCCTCTCGCGTGCCCCTGCGGACGACTCCCACCGAGGGTGGCGGGCCGCCTGGGAGGGGGCGTGTCAGCTTCCGGGAGCCGTCTTGGCGCCGCCGTCGCCCCCGGTGGCGCCGGTGCCGCCCGTGCCGGTTCCGTCGCCTCCGGTCCCGCCGCCCTCTCCGCCGGTGCCGTCACTGCCGCCGGAGGGCTCCTCCCCGCCGGTTCCGCCGCCGCTGTCGCCGCCGCCCTCCTCACCGGTGGACCCGTCGCCGGCGCCGCTGCTGGGCTCGTCGCTGGGCTCGCAGTCCTCCTCGGAGGCGGCCTGCTCGTCCTGCTCCTCCTGGGAGCTGGACGGGGTCGGGGAGGCGGGCTCCTCGGGGGGCGGACACGTGGCGGCGGCCGTCACGCCCTCCTCGGAGGGAGCGGGCTCCTCCTCGTGGTCCTCCGCCGTGGGAGAGGAGGCCGGGTCGCGCGGAGGCTCCTCCTCCTGCTGGGTGGTGCCGTCCACGGAGCCGGTGGAGGGATCGGGAGCGGCCACACCGCCGCCCCCGCCCTCCTCCTCGGCGGGCGCGCCCTCGCGGTCGGCGCCCGCGGGGACGATCTCCAGCACGTGGTCGCGGACCTGCGGGCTGGAGACGACCACGGACCCGGCGATCAGGGCGGCTCCCGCCACCGCCACCGCCGGACGTAGCCAGGGCATACCGAACCAGGCCGAACCGCGGTTGCGCTCGGTGCGCTCACGGATCAGGTTCAACGCCTCGGGAGAGGCCGTGACCGCGTCGGCCTCGGCCTTGAGCAGGTGGCGCAACTGCTCCTCGAACGGATCGTTCGTGGGGTTCGTGGGGCTGGTCATGTCGTTTGCTCCAGAACAGAGCGGAGCGCGGAGATACCGCGGGACGTGTGGCTCTTCACCGCGCCCCGGCTGATCCCCATGGCGTCCGCGATCTGTGCCTCGGACAGGTCGCCGTAGTACCGGAGCACGATGGCCTCTCGCTGACGGGTGGGTAGTTTGCGCAGGGCGCGGATGACGGCTTCGCGCTCCAACAGGCTCAGCGCGCCGTGTTCCGCGCTGGGGGCGTCGGGCAGGGCCTTGGGCGCGTGCTTCTCCACGACCGCCCTGTGGCGGAGCACTGACCGGGCCTTGTTGACCACGGCCTGGCGCAGGTAGGACAGGGCCTTGTTCGGGTCGCGCAGGCGGCGCCACGCTCCGTGCATGGCGACGAACGAGTCCTGGACGACCTCTTCCGCGGTCGCGTGGTCGCGGACCAGCAGGGCGGCGAGCCGAACGAGCGGACGGTAGTGCTCCCGGTAGAGCTCCGTCACGGCGTGGTCGGCGTCCCACTCCACCGAGAGCGGTGCCGTGGTGGCACCGGCCACCATGGTTTCAGTCGTCACATCAGTTCGACGCACACCCTTGTCGCGGGGTTTACGAAAGGGCATACCTCTTCTTTTCCAGGTAGACGTGCGTTCCAATCCGAACACGCGGGAATATGGCCGGGGCCGGACGGAGCCGACGACCTGACGCGCACGGGTGGAAAGCCTATCGCGCCCGGGGCGCCGAGCGCCGCCGAATCCGCTCTCCCACGGTGCCCCGCAGGCCTTCCGCCGTCGGCCCGCCCGAAGGCGACCTGCGGCATCATGGTCCCGAACGAAACCGAGAAGGCGGCCGTTCCCTCGGCCGCGCAGACGGAAAACAAGGTGAGCGATGGTCCAGGACGACTGCCTTTTCTGCAAGATCGTGAAGGGGGAGGTGCCCGCCGAGATCGTGCGCGAGAGCGAGCGCGCGGTCGCCTTCCGCGACATCAACCCCCAGGCGCCCACGCACGTGCTGGTCGTCCCGCGCGAGCACTACCCCAACGCCGCCGAGGCCGCCGCAGCGGACACCGGCCTGCTCGACGAGATCGTCCGGGTGGCGCACGAGGTGGCCGCGGACGAGGACGTCACCGACCAGGGCTATCGGCTGGTGTTCAACACCGGCAGCGGCGCCGGGCAGACGGTCTTCCACCTCCACGGGCACCTGCTCGGCGGCCGCGGGCTCAACTGGCCCCCCGGGTAGGAGGCGCTGAACCGGTCCGGCCCGCGGACGCCGGCGCCCCCGGCCCCGCCCCAACCCCTCCCCGACGCCTTCCACAGGCGGAAATAACGGAGCGAGTCGGGCGGAGGCGGCTTGGTAGACTCGTCGCTGTGGGCTTCGAGGGTTCGGTGTGACCGTTGGGAACACCGGCGCGCAAGCTCCGACCGGGCGCCGTCCGCGGCGCCGGGACCGTCCACCAGGTGCGCCTCCCGCAGGGGTCGGGCAGGCGCCCGACCGAAGGGTAGGGACAGCGGCCGCACGGCCTCACCATGTCCGAGACAACGCACACGCACCCGCCACGGGACACCCAGGTCAAGGTCGTGGTGCCCGACGAGCACACGATGGTCAGCCTGCTGGGCTCCAGGGACGAACTCCTCAGGGCGTTGGAGCGGGCCTTCGACAGCGACATCCACGTGCGCGGCAACGAGTTCACCATCAGCGGTTCCCCGGAGGAGACCGCCGTCGTGGTCCGCCTCGTCGAGGAGTTGATCGAACTCGCCAAGAGCGGCACCCACGTCACCCCCGACACCATCGAACGCATGGTCCACATGCTGCGCTCGCCCGGCACCGAGCGCCCCGCGGACGTGCTGACCACCAACATCCTGTCCAACCGCGGCAAGACCATCCGTCCCAAGACGCTCAACCAGAAGCGCTACGTCGACACCATCGACCAGCGCACGGTGGTGTTCGGCATCGGTCCCGCCGGTACCGGCAAGACGTACCTGGCCATGGCCAAGGCGGTCAAGGCGCTCCAGGACAAGGAAGTCAACCGGATCATCCTCACCCGCCCCGCGGTTGAGGCCGGTGAGCGGCTGGGCTTCCTGCCCGGCACCCTCTACGACAAGATCGACCCCTACCTGCGCCCGCTCTACGACGCGCTGCACGACATGCTCGACCCCGACTCCATCCCCAAGCTCATGGCGGCGGGGACCATCGAGGTCGCACCGCTGGCGTACATGCGCGGTCGCACCCTCAATGACTCCTTCATCATCCTGGACGAGGCCCAGAACACCTCGCCCGAGCAGATGAAGATGTTCCTCACCAGGCTGGGGTTCGGCTCCAAGATCGTGGTCACCGGCGACGTGACCCAGGTCGACCTGCCCGGCGGGCAGACCAGCGGTCTGCGCACCATCGAGTCCATCCTGCGTGACATCGACGACATCGCCTTCTGCCGCCTGAGCAGCGAGGACGTCGTCCGGCACAAGCTGGTCGGCAAGATCGTGGACGCCTACGGGCGCTACGACGCCGCCCAGGGCGACGCGCGCGACGGCAGGGGGTCCGCCGGGGGCGGCCGCCCCCGGCGCGGGCCCGAGCGCCGCGTCGCCTCCGACACCCCGGCGGAGCCGGGGAGCGCCGGGGACGAGGAACAGGCAGACTGAGGCGGGGGGTGTTCCGCTGAGGGCCTTCGGACCCGAGACGGCCCGAGGAGCACGACCCCACGGCGTTCGAACCGGTGGGTCCGCCACAGGCGGGTCCACCGGTTCGGTTGCCGCGGGCGCGCCGGTCCGGCGCGCCGCACCACCGGCCGGGCGCGCCGCCCGGTCCCGCGATCCCTAGGTAAGGCAGCCGCAACCATGAGTATCGACGTCGCCAACGAGTCCGGCGTCACCACCGTGGACGAGGAGAGGCTCTCCCGTCTGGCCCGTCACGTGCTCGACGCCATGCGCGTCCATCCGCTGGCCGAGCTGTCCGTCGTGCTCGTGGACGAGGAGCCGATGGCCGACCTGCACGTGCGGTGGATGGACGAGCCCGGCCCCACCGACGTGCTCTCCTTCCCGATGGACGAACTGCGCCCCGGCGGCCCCGGCCGCACGAGCGAGCCGGGTGTCCTGGGTGACGTGATCATCTGTCCGCAGGTCGCCGAGCGCCAGGCCGAGAAGGCCGGGCACGGCACCGAGGCGGAGATCGACCTGCTGTGCACGCACGGCATCCTGCACCTGCTGGGCTACGACCACGCCGAGCCCGAGGAGCACAAGGAGATGTTCGGCCTCCAGGGTGAGATCCTCGCGGCCTGGCGCGAGCGCGAGGCGGCCGGGGCCGAGGGGGATGAGAGCGCCCGATGACTCCGTCGGCCTGGCCTGACATCGCTCCGCTGACCACCGGTGAGCCCGGGGAGTGGATCAGCGCGTTCGCGGTCGCCCTGGTGCTGACCGCCGTCGCGGGCTTCCTGGTGGCCGCGGAGGTCGCCGTCACCCGGGTGATGTCCGTGGGCCTGCCCGAGGCGAGCCCGGGTGAGCGCGTGGCCAAGGCCGGGCGCCGCTGGGAGCGGGTGTCGGCGGATCCCACCCGCCACCTCAACGTGCTGCTGTTCCTGCGCGTGGTGTGTGAGGTGTGCGCGGTGCTGGCCGCCGCCGTGGGCATGGTGTTCCTGCTGGGGCTCGGCTGGCCCGCGCTCGGTCTGACCGCCGCGGCGATGGTCGTGGTGGAGTCGGTGCTGATCGCGATCGCGCCGCGCATCCTGGGCCGCCAGTTCTCCGGGGCCTTCGCGCGCGCCAGTGCGGCGGTGGTCCACCCGGTCCAGGTCGTGGTGGGCCCCATCGCCCAGTTGTTCGTGGGGGCGGGCCGCGCGCTCACCCCGCGCGCCAAGGGCGACCGGGAGGGCCCCTTCAGCACCGAGGTGGAGCTGCGCCAGCTCGTGGACCTGGCCGAGCGGGGGGAGGTCATCGACCCCGAGGAGAGCCAGATGATCCACTCGGTGTTCAAGCTCGACGACACGCCCGTGCGCGAGGTGATGGTGCCCCGCCCCGACATCGTGTTCACCAGTCGTGGGGCCGACGCCGACGCGGTGCTGACCCTGGCGCTGGCCAGCGGGTACTCGCGCATTCCGGTGACGGGCGAGGACGAGGACGACGTGGTCGGCATCGTCTACCTCAAGGACCTGGTGTACCAGCTGCGTGACCGCTGGGCGGCGGCCGCGGGCACCGACGACGAGGTGCCGCTCACCGCGGGCGACGTGATGCGCCGGGCGAACTACGTCCCCGACACCAAGCCCATCGACGAGCTGCTGCGCGAGATGCAGCAGCAGCGCAACCACGTCGCCGTGGCCATCGACGAGTACGGCGGCACGGCGGGCCTGGTGACCCTGGAGGACATCGTGGAGGAGATCGTCGGTGAGATCACCGACGAGTACGACCACGAGATCCCGCCGGTGGCCTGGCTCGACGCGGACCGGGTGCGGGTGACCGCCCGCCTGCCGCTGGGCGAGCTGGACGAGCTGTTCCCGGACAGGGACCTGGACGTGGCGGACGTGGAGACCGTCGGCGGACTCGTGGCGTTCGTCCTGGGCCGGGTGCCCGTAGGAGGGGACCTGGCCGAATACGCTGGTCTCCGACTCACCCTCGAGGGCAAGAGCAGCCGCCGGAGCCGGATGACCACGGTCCTGGTGGAACGGCTGCCCGCCGACGCCGCATCGGCGCCGGAGGAGGGCAACGACGACGTGAGGAGTACGGAGCAGTGACGGAGACGACGGGGCTCGGCCCCGAGGACGGCAAGCTCATCACGCTCGCGCGGGCCTCCCGGGCCCGCAACGCGGCGGCGGAGGGCGCGGCGGTGCGCGACGAGACAGGGCGCACGTACGTGGCCACGACGGTGTCGCTGCCCTCGCTCCGGCTGTCCGCGCTCCAGGCGGCCGTGGCCGCGGCGGTCTCCGGTGAGGCCACCGCGCTGGAGGCCGCCGTGGTGGTCACCGAGGCCGCTGAGCTGACCGAGGACGACCGCGCGGTGGCGGACGACCTGAAGACCCAGGTGGTGGTGATCGCCGCCCCCGACGGGGTGCCCGCGAGCATCACCCGGCGCTGAGAAGGACCCATGAACGAGCTCGACCTGGAGAAGCTGCGCCTACCGCTGGAGATGCCCTCCCACCCCGAGGGCTTCCGCAGCGGTTTCGCGTGCTTCGTGGGCCGCCCCAACGTGGGCAAGTCCACCCTGATGAACGCGCTGGTCGGGCAGAAGGTGGCGATCACCAGCAACCGGCCCCAGACCACGCGGCGCACGGTGCGCGGAATCGTGCACCGGCCCGACGCGCAGCTGATCATCGTGGACACGCCCGGCCTGCACAAGCCGCGCACCCTGCTGGGTGAGCGGTTGGACTCGCTGGTGCGGTCCACCCTGGTCGAGGTGGACGTGATCGCGTTCTGCCTGCCCGCCAACGAGCCGATCGGTCGGGGGGACACCTACATCGCCAAGGAGCTGGCGGAGCAGACCAACACCCCCGTGGTCGCCCTGGTCACCAAGACCGACCTGGTGGACCGGGACGCCGTGGGACGTCACCTGATGGCGGTGAACGAGCTGGGCGACTGGGCCGACATCGTCCCCGTCTCGGCCCGGGGGGGCTTCCAACTGGAGACCGTCACCGACGTGCTGTGCTCGCACCTGCCGGAGGGGCCGCCGCTGTACCCGGACGGCGACCTCACCGACGAGCCGGACGAGATGCTGGTGGCGGAGCTGGTGCGCGAGGCGGCCCTGGAGGGTGTGCGCGACGAGCTGCCGCACTCCATCGCGGTCGTCGTGGACGAGATGTACGAGCGCGAGAACACCCGTGCGGGCAAGGAGCTGGTGGACATCTACGCGTCGCTGTACGTGGAGCGCTCCAGCCAGAAGGCGATCGTGATCGGGTCCAAGGGCTCGCGCCTGCGCGACGTGGGTTCGCGGGCCCGCAAGCAGATCGAGGCCCTGTTGGGCCGTCGGGTGTTCCTGGACCTGCGGGTTCGGGTGGCCAAGGACTGGCAGCGCGACCCCAAGCAGCTGCGCAAGCTGGGCTTCGACCAGCCCACCTGACGGGCTGACCGCGGGGGCCGCCGTTGCCGCGCGCGGGCACCGCCGTCGGCCGGGAGCGCGGCGCACGGGCCGGGCCGGGAGCGACCCCGGCCCGGTTCGTCATGTCTGGTTGTTGAGGTCGGTGGCCAGCAGGGCGGCGCAACGCCGAACGATGGGGGCGGCGCGGTCCACGAAATCCCAGCTCACCCGGGCCTCGGGGCCCGACACCGACACGGCCATCCCCGAGGGCGCGCCCGCGACGGGGACCGCCACGCAGCGCACGCCGACCTCCTGCTCGCCGTCGTCCACCGCGAAGCCCTGTGAGCGGACACGGCGCAGCTCGGCGAGGAAGGCGTCGGGGTCGGTGATGGTGCGGTCGGTGGCGGCGGGCATGCCGGTGCGGCGGACCGTGGCCAGCACCTCCTCGTCGCCGAGCTGGGACAGCAGCGCCTTGCCCACGCCCGCCGAGTGCGGCAGTACGCGGCGCCCCACCTCGGTGAACATGCGCATGGAGTGCTGTGAGGGCACCTGGGCGACGTAGACGACCTTGTCGCCGTCGAGCATGGCGAGGTTGGCGGTCTCGCCCAGATCCTCCACCAACTGCGCCAGGTGCGGGCGGGCCCAGGTGCCCAGCATCTGCGAGGCCTTGTCGCCCAGCCCGATCAGCCGGGGCCCCAGCGCGTAGCGGCGGGAGGGTAGCTGGCGCACGTAACCGTTGCCGACCAGGGTGCGGATGATGCGGTGGATGGTCGGCAGGGGCAGCCCCGAGGAGTCGGCAAGCTGGCTCAGCGAGGTCTCGCCGCCCGCCTCGGCCATGATCTCCAGCAGTGAGAAGGCGCGGTCGAGGGACTGCACGCCGCCGGGGCGTCCGCGTTTGCCCTGTTCTTCAGGGTGTAGAGAGGTCTGTGGGGCTGACAAGGATCGTGCTCCCATGCTGAGGGCCGTGGGTTCGGGGTCCTGCCTCCGCGTGGGGAGGACGGTTCCCGGCTCACTGTCTTCTATAGCACGTGGAACGGCGGTGTTCCGGTGGTCCGGAAACCTGCGTCCCGGGACTTGGGCACCCCGGGCTCCCTTGTTATTCCGGATAGCAAAAGTTAATATCCACGATAGGAAAATCTAGCCCGGGAGAGGACATACACGTGCAACAGGACCGGTCCGAGAACCGCCGCAGGGAACCCGATCTCGGCCTGGACGTGCTCACCGCCGGGCTGAACGCCCGCCTGGCCGACGCCGACGCCCGGCTCGTGCGCGACTACCCGGGCTCCTCCGGCGCCCGCCAGCCGGTGCACACCGTCTACGTTCCCGCGGACCGCGTCCGGGCCGGCCTGGTCGGGGAGTGGGGCGAGGCTGCCCTGCGCAGCCTGGACGATTACGCGCCCGACGCCGCGGCACTGGCCGCCGCCACCGGTGTGGACGAGGACGCCGTGGCCGGGGTGCTGTCCCGCCTGCGCGACAAGCTCGTCCGCGAGCCGGTCGAGGACCTGCGCGTCGACCTGGAGGACGGCTACGGCGACCGGGGCGACGCACAGGAGGACGGCGACACCGTCGCCGCGGCCCGCGCGCTGTGCTCCGACGTCGAAGCCGGACAGGGACCGCCCGTTCTCGGCGTCCGGATGAAGGGCATGGAGGCGGCCGGACGGGCCCGCGGCGCCCGCAGCCTCGCACTGTTCCTGCACACCCTCCTGGAGGAGTTGGGCGGCCTGCCGGACGGGCTCGCGCTCACCCTGCCCAAGATCACCTCCGTGGAGCAGGTCGAGGCGATGGTCTGGCTCACCGAGGAGCTGGAGCGGCGCTTGGAGCTGCCCGAGGGGCGGCTGCGCTTCGAGCTGCAGATCGAGACTCCGCAGTCGGTCCTGCTCCCCGACGGCACCGTGGCCGTCGCCCGCATGATCGGCGCCGGACAGGGCCGGGTCAGCGCCCTGCACTACGGCACCTACGACTACAGCGCCGCCTGCGGGATCACCGCCGCCTACCAGAGCATGGCCCACCCGGTCGCCGACCACGCCAAGGCCGTCATGCAGGTGGCCGCCGCCGGAACGGGCGTGTGGCTCTCCGACGGCTCCACCAACGTGCTGCCCGTGGGCTCGGCCGAGGAGGTGCACGCCGCCTGGCGCCTGCACGCCTCCCTGGTCCGCCGCTCCCTGGAGCGCGGCTTCTACCAGGGCTGGGACCTGCACCCGCACCAGTTGCCCACCCGCTACCTGGCCACCTACGTCTTCTACCGCGAGGCCTTCGCGCCCGCCGCCGCGCGCCTGCGCGCCTACCTCGGCGCCGTGTCCGGCGGCGTGCTGGACGAGCCCGCCACGGCCCAGGCGTTGGCCGCCGCCCTGGTGAGCGGGGTACGCTGCGGGGCGCTGGACGAGGCCGAGGTGGCCGACGCCGCCGGAACCGACACCCGCACACTCGTCGACCTGGCCAGCCGGCGGGTGGGACAGGAGCAGTGACACACATGACCCAGCACGATCTCGCCGTCCGCGCCCGCCGCGCCCTCACCCCCGAGGGGGAGCGGCCCGTCACTGTCGGGGTGCGCGACGGGCGCGTGGTCAACGTCCTGGAGGGGGAGTCCGCGCCGCTCATCGCCCGCCGCGAGATCACCCTGGCCGAGGACGAGGTGCTGCTGCCGGGCCTGGTCGACACCCACGTCCACGTCAACGAGCCCGGGCGCACCGAGTGGGAGGGCTTCGCCACCGCCACGAGGGCCGCCGCCCTGGGCGGGATCACGACCCTGGTCGACATGCCGCTCAACAGCGTGCCTCCGACCACCACCGTCGCAGGGCTCGACGCCAAGCAGGTCGCCGCCGAGGGCAAGCTCGCCGTGGACGTGGGCTTCTGGGGCGGAGCGGTGCCCGAGAACAGCCGCTCCGGAGCCACCGAGGAGCTCGCCGCGCTCTGGGAGCGCGGGGTGTTCGGGTTCAAGGCGTTCCTGTCCCCGTCGGGGGTGGAGGAGTTCGGCCACCTGTCCCCGGAGGAGCTGTACTCGGCCGCGGAGGCCATCGGGGAGTTCGGCGGACGGCTCATCGTGCACGCCGAGGACCCCGGGGTACTGCAAGGGGCGCCGCCCGCGGCCGGGCGCGACTACGCGGCCTTCCTGGCCTCGCGGCCCGACACCGCCGAGAACGAGGCGATCACCCGCGTGATCGAAGTGGCCAGGGCCACCGGGACCCGCGCGCACGTGCTGCACCTGTCCAGCGCCTCCGCGCTGCCGCTGATCGCCCAGGCCAGGGCCGAGGGCGTGCCGCTGACGGTGGAGACCTGTCCGCACTACCTCACCCTGGAGGCCGAGGGCGTGCCCGCGGGGGCAACCCAGTACAAGTGCTGCCCGCCCATCCGGGACGCGGCCAACCGCGACCTGCTGTGGCGCGCGCTGGCCGACGGGCTTATTGACTGCGTGGTCAGCGACCACTCGCCCAGCACCCCCGACCTCAAGGATCTGGACACCGGCGACTTCGGCACCGCGTGGGGCGGGGTTTCCGGCCTCCAGGTGGGCTTCTCCGCGGTGTGGACCGAGACACGCCGCCGAGGCGGCTCCCTGGCGGACGTGGTGCGGTGGATGTCGTCCGGGCCCGCCCGGGTGGCCGGGCTGCTCGGCAAGGGCGCCATCGCCGAGGGCGCCGACGCCGACTTCGCCGTGGTCGCCCCGGAGGAGTCCTTCCGGGTGGACGTGCGCGCGCTGGAGCACCGCAACCCGGTGAGCCCCTACGACGGGGCCGAACTGATCGGGCGGGTGCGCCGCACCGTCCTGCGCGGTCGGGACGTGGGGCCCGAGGACAGGGCCGGGCGGATGCTGGTCCGCCGGTAGGAACGGCGACGGGCCGCCGCCGGGAACCCCCCCGGCGGCGGCCCGGTCGTTCACGCGGGGCGTCAGGCCCGCAGCTCGCGCCAGCGGTCGCGTAGGTGGTCGGCCCCGGCTGTGGTCAGGGAGCCGAAGACGTTGAGGCGCGCGATGCCGCCGTCGGGGTAAACGTCGGTGCGCACGTGGGTGGCGGTGACCGGGGTGTCCAGGACGAAGCGGTGGGCGCTGTCGGGTTCCAGCCGGGTGCGGGGGACGATCTCGAACCAAGCGTCGGGGGCGTCGGAGTGCGCGTCGCGCCCCAGGACCGCCACCCAGCCCGCCGCGTTGCCCTTGAGGTAGGCGGTGTCCAGCTCCAGGGCGCGGACGGTGGCCTGGGCGGTGAGGCGGAAGCGCACCCAGTCGTGCTCGGTGTCGCGGCGGCGCCGGTTCTCCCAGCCGTCGTCCATCTTCTGCGAGCGGCCGGGGGCGATGATGTTGTCCGGCGAGGAGTAGAAGCGGTCCGAGGCGTCCTCGACCATGCCGCCGTTGACCAGGGCGGCCACGTCGAAGCCGCCGAGGGCGGTGAGCCAGTCGGGGTCGGGCACGGGCTCGCCGTACACGCGCAGGCGGGCCACGCCGCCGTCGGGGAACTGCTTGAGGCGCAGGTGGGTCCACCGGCGCCCGGCGTCCACCTCGAAGGCGTTGGCGGCGTGCCCGTACACGAAGGCGCGGGGGACGATCTCGGTCCACTCCGCCTCGAGCAGCTCGCCGGTGGTGGGCGTGCCCCCCAGGTGGACGGCCTCGACGCTGACCTCGCGGGGGTGGTTGCCGCGGAAGTGCGCGGTGTCCACCACCACTCCGCGCACCAGGCCGGGCAGGCCGAGGCGGACCAGGGCCCAGTCGTGGTCGTCGGCCGTTGGATGGGGCCGGTCGCCGCTCGCGCCGCGGCGCCTGCGGGTCTCCCAGCCGTCCATCACCTTGCCCTTGTGCCCGAAGGCGTGCGGGTCGAACACGGCCCGTTCGGGCAGCAGCAGGTTCTCGCGCTGGGCGAAGAACTCGTCGTTGGCCGCCACGACCCCGGCGCCCAAGCGCCGGTCGGCCAGGTCGACCAGTGCCGAGAAGTCCAGGTCGGCGCCCCGGTAGTCGGCGTAGGGGTCGCCGCCCGCGTAGGGCCGGGCGTTGTAGGCACGTGGATCGGTGGGCTGGGCCCCGCTCATTTTTCTCCCGAAAAAAGTGGACGTATCAGACATGTCCAGAGTCCCAAGAGAAAACGGTTACTTCCAGCGAAAGTTTCTGATCACTCTGTTCAGTTGAGCTGAACAGACGCGCCGCCCAGGTCCGCTGCGGTGTCGGCCAGGGCGCGCAGCACCACCGCGACCTGGGGGCGCCCGCCCGCCCCGGAGCGCACGGCGGAGACCACGTGGCGGCGCGGCTGGTCGGAGCGCAGCACCCGCAGGCTGACCCCGGGGGTGCCGTCCGCGGCGGCCAGCCGGGGGACCAGAGCGACGCCCATGCCAGCCGCCACCATGTCCAGGATGGCCCTCCAGTCGGAGGCAACGTGCGCCTGCCCGGGGACGAACCCCGCCTGGGCGCACGAGGCGACGGTGATGTCGCGCCAGGGCCCCGAAGCCCCGTAGATCCACGGCTCCTCGGCCAGGTCGCGCAGGCGCAGCGCGCGGGAGCCGGCCAAGCGGTGGTGGGCGGGCAGGGCCGCGTCCAGGGGGTCGGTGAGCAGCTCGCGCCGGTCGTAGCGTCCGTCATGGCCGGTGGGGGCCTGGGCGGCCAGGGACAGGCCGACGTCGATCGCACCCGCAGACAACAGGTCGTACACCTCGGCCGCCTCTGCCTGGTGCACCCGCGTGGTCAGGCCGGGGTGGGCGCGCCTCAGGGCGCCCAGCGCGGGCACCACGAGGCTGGGTATGGCGGTGGCGAAGGCGCCCACGCGCACGTGCCCGGCCTCGCCCCGGGCGAAGCCCTCCAGTTCGGCCTCGGCCCGTTCCAGTTGGGCCAGGACGATGTCGGTGTGACGCAGCAGGGCGTGCGCGGCGTCGGTGAGGCGGACCCGCCGCCCGTGGGCCTCCAGCAGGGCGACCCCCACCTGCCGGGAGAGGGAGGAGAGCTGCTGGGACACCGCGGAGGGGGTCATGCGCAGGGCCTCCGCCGTGGCCCGGACGGTCCCGAACTCCTCCAGGGCGCGCAGGACGCGGAGTTTGCGAAGATCCCAGTCGGTCACCCTCTCAGGCATACCATTCAGCCGCCCTGAACGGAACGCCGGCGCCCGCGGGGCTCCCGCGGACACCGGCTCCGTAGGGCGGGGCCAGGCCCCGCCCCGTCGGCGGTCA
The DNA here is from genome assembly GCF_001029525.1 of Nocardiopsis sp. RV163. Taxonomy (NCBI): domain Bacteria; kingdom Bacillati; phylum Actinomycetota; class Actinomycetes; order Streptosporangiales; family Nocardiopsidaceae; genus Nocardiopsis; species Nocardiopsis sp. RV163. The sequence continues at coordinate 20,416 of NZ_LEKI01000079.1, forward strand.
CGCCCGGGGCTCGTCCAGGGGCTCGGAGCGCCCGTCGCGGTAGGCCTGCCGGGCCTGGTCGGTGTACTTGGCCTCCCCGGGGCCGGCGCTGCCGATCTCCTCGGCGTCGATCTCGGCCGGTGCGGCGGAGCCCCCGCGGCCGATCACGTTGAAGCACACGTTGAGCACGATCGCCACGACGGCGGCGCCGATGATCCCCGAATGCGCGACCAGCTCCACCGACTCGGGCAGGAACGCGTAGAAGGTGGGGTAGGCCAGAGGGACGACCGCCACGCCCACGGAGGCGGCCACCAGCACCAGGTTGAGGTTGTCGGTGAAGTCCACCTTGGCCAGGGTCTTGACGCCGCTGGCGGCCACGCTGCCGAACAGCACCAGGCCCGCGCCGCCGAGCACGGGGGTGGGGATGGCCGCCATGGCGCCGCCCAGCACCGGGAACATCCCCAGCGAGACGAGGATGCCCGCGCCGGTGGCCACCACGTAGCGGCTGCGCACCTTGGTCAGGGCCAGCAGCCCGATGTTCTGCGCGAAGGAGCTGGTGGGCGTGGCGCTGAAGATCGGTCCGATGAGCGAGCCGCTCACGTCGGCGCGCAGGCCCGCCGAGATGCGCTTGGCGTCCACCTTCGAGCCGGTGATCTCACCCACCGCGATGATGTGCGAGGCCCCCTCGGTCAGGACCACGAGCATGATGACGCACATGGTGACGACCGCGGCGACCTCGAACCGGGGCGCGCCGAAGTAGAACACCGAGGTCGGGTCGAACACCACGTCGGCCTCGCCGACCCGGCTGAAGTCGGCCATGCCCACGGGGACGGCGACCAGGGTGCCCACGAGCAGGCCCAGGAGGATGGACAGGCGCCCCCAGATACCGGGCAGGACCCGGGAGCCGAGCACGATCACCCCGAGGGTGAGCCCGGCCAGCCCGAGGTTGGCCAGGGGCGCGGCCGGGACCGCTGAACCGTCCTCCAGGTTGCGGGCGCCGCCGTCCATGATCCACCGCGCCGCCACGGGCATGAGGCTGACGCCGATGACGGTGATGATGGTGCCCGTGACGATCGGGGGGAAGAAGCGGATCAGTTGCCCGAAGAACGGCGTCAGCGCCAGGGCGAAGAGCCCGGCGGCCAGGGATGCGCCGAAGGCCACGGGCAGGTTCTCTCCGTCCTGCCCCGCGGCCAGGGAGGTGATGGCGCTGACGGGGACGAAGGAGCAGGCCACCACGATCGGCATCTGCGCGCCGACGCGCCGGTGGCCCACGGTCTGCATGAGGGTGGCGAACCCCGCCACGAGGAGCGCGCCGCTGACGAGGATGCCCATGGCGGCAGGGTCGTTCGCGAGCCCGGCGGCGGCGCCGATGACGAGGGCCGGCGCCACCGCGCCGGCGTACATGGTGAGGATGTGCTGGAGCCCGTAGACCAGGAGCAGCCGCGCGGGCAGCTTCTCGTCCTCGGGACGGGGGGAGGAGGCGGCGTTCGTTGTGGCCGAGTCCTTCGCGGACGGACTGTTCGACATGGCCAGTTTCCAGCCTTTGCGATCGGCGGCCGCCCCGGAGGGGGCCGGACTCTCGGGCACGGGGCCCGTGGCACGGCTGTGCGCGCGGGTCACGGGAGTGTCGGTGCGCGTGCCGGGCGGGGCGCCGGGGCCGCGGACGGGACCGCGAGGAGAGGGCGGTCCCGCCCGCGGAGCGCTCGCCTGAGCGCTCACCGGGGAGCGCCCGGACACGGGGCGGGGCAGGGCTTGTCCGTAGTGGGGCGCCGTCCGGGCGCCGAGGTCCTCCCGGTGCGTCCAAACGCGCGGGACCGCCTCGGGCCGCCCTCCCGTCCCCGGGGAGGGACGTCCTCTAGACGAAACCGGGGACGGCCTTCCAGGCGTCGCCGGGTTCGGGGGCGTCGTCGCGCTCCACGGTGGCCTCGATCTTGCCGTAGGGCCGGTCGGCGGCGAAGAAGACCTCGTTCGGGTTGTCCAGGCCGAACGGGGACAGGTCCACCAGGAAGTGGTGGTTGTTGGGCATGGAGAAGCGGATCTCGGCGATCTCCGGGTGCGCCTCCAGGACGGCCTTGCCCATCTCGTAGAGGGTCTGCTGCAGCGCCAGGCTGTGGGTCCGGGCGAATGCGTCCAGGCACAGGGCGCGCACCGAGGCGTAGGCACTGTCGAAGTCGTGCCCCACGCCCGCGTAGCGCCAGCGGGCGGTGACGTCGGTGGCCAGGATCCGGTCGGTGGTCTCGGGCAGCGTCGTGTACTTGGTCTTGGGGAAGCCGTGGAACTCCGAGCCGGTGGACTTGAGCACGGACAGGCCCTCGAAGCCCGAGACCACCCACTCCCGGCCGCCCGTCTTGGTGACGACGGCGGTGCGGGTCTCGGCGCCCCTGCGCGAGAACGCGTGGTCGTGCGGCCCGGATGAGGTCTCGATCCGCTCCCAGGCGTACTCCCGCACCTCCTGTCGGGCCCCGTGCACGTACTCGTGCTCGTCCACGAAGTGGCGGGCCAGTCGCAGGGCGAAGTCCTCGACGGCGCCGACGCCGCCCCACTCGCGCGCCTTGGCGTAGACGGTGTTCTTCTGGGTGTCGGTCGGCAGGCAGGTGCTGTTGTCGCCCAGGGTGTGCACCGTCTCCAGCTCTCCGCGCAGCTGGGAGGTGACGTTGACGTCCTTGATCCGGTGGACGTCGGTGTCGCGGTCGACGTGGACGAGGCGGACCTCTGCCTTGCCGTACTGGTTGTCTCCGAGTCGGATGCCCATCAGGGTGAACTCCATCCGTGTGATGCGTGAAGTCGTCATCGTTCGCGCCGTGGCGCAGTGCTACGAGGGAGGACCGCTGTGGTCGTGCGGAAGGACCTGTCGCGCACTCGAAGATTCAGGCTTGCCCTGGCCGGCGAGGATCTGCTGCCCGCCGCTCCCTTCCCGGTCGGCCGCGCCGCCGCGGTGGTCTGTGTGGTCGGTGTCCGGGCGGAGGGCGCTTGGCGCCCGCCGCCCTAGGAACCCCGGTAGGTCGAGTAGGCGAACGGGCTCAGCAGCAGCGGGACGTGGTAGTGGGCGTCCTCGTCGGCCAGGTCGAACACGACGGCGACCTCGGGGTAGAAGCCGCGCTGGCCGGTCGCCGAGAAGTAGGCGCCGGTGTCGAAGACGATCCGGTGGAAGCCCGCGGGGAGCCGGTCGGGGCCCAGGTCGGGCACGCGCCCGTCGTCGTCGGTGCGGCCCTCGGCGACCGTCCGCCAGGACCCGGCGCCGTCGGCGGCCTCCAGCCGCACGGGCACGCCGCGGGCGGGGCCGCCCAGGGCGGCGTCCAGGACGTGGGTGGTGACGTGGCTCATGCGTCCTCCAGGAGTTTGACGAGGCGGAGTCCGGCGATCCGCCGCAGCTCCCCGCCGACCACGGCCAGTTCGGCGCCGCGGTCGTTGGACAGGCGTGCGACCAGGTCGGCGAGGAGTTCGCGGCTGGAGCGCCCGCTCGCGCAGACCAGGTAGATCTGCCCGAACCTGTCCTCGTACTCGCGCTGGGCGTGGGCGAAGATCCGCTGGACGCGCACGGAGGCGTCGTCGGCGTCGGAGGCGAAGGCGGACTGCTCCCCGCGGGACCAGGCGGCCTCGGTGCCCGCGCCCTCTGCCTCCTCCCCGATGCGGGGGTGGCGGGCCAGGGCGGAGGCGACCTCGTCGGCGGTGACCGCGCGCGCGTGCCCGTCGGCGGAGGCCAGCAGGGCCGCGCGGTCCGGGAAGGGCGCCTCGGACGCGACGGCCGCGACCCAGCGGTCCACGTCCAGGCACTGCGCGAGCGCGGCGCGCAGCTCCTGCTCGGGCAGCGCGTTCAGGCGGGTCAGGCCGGGGTCGGGCCCGCTCTGCGGCTCCTCCGGGGTGCTCATGTGGTCTCCCCTGACTTGGCGCGAACCCCGGGTTCCCGTCCGTGGGACGGCGTACCGCCGCGGCCCCCGCCAAAAATTTTCGTAGTGCAGATAGCTAATTCCGTATTACGGATTGGGGGGACTCTAGTTGATGCGAGTGTGACCTTGTCAACACTCACAAGGGGGGATCTGCGAAAAATAACCCGATCTGCGCCCGAGCACAAAGAAGTTCCGACCTTCTCGCCGTCACTCAGAGTCCACGACGGGTTTCGGGGAGTTCGCGGGGGCGGTGGTGTCTGGGCGGCTTCGGGGG
>NZ_LEKI01000007.1:0-1751 GCF_001029525.1 Nocardiopsis sp. RV163
GGGGGACGAATCGGGGGCCGGGCGGCGGCTGCGCATGACGACACCTCCTTGTATGCAGTATGCAAAGAGCGCGCCGATCTGGAAAGGGGTGACCGGGAACACATTTCCGCCCGAGGGGCTATTGCATACTGCATACAGTATGACGTAACACTGGAGGTGGTGGAGAACCACGCACGTTAGGAGGCCCGGTGGATCTGTACGAGTACGAGGCCAAACAGCTCTTCGGGGAGTACGGCGTCCCCCTCGTCGAGGGCGAGATCGCGGACACCCCCGAACAGGCCCGGCTGGCGGCCGGGCGGATCGGCCACCGGGTGGTGGTCAAGGCGCAGGTCAAGGCCGGTGGTCGCGGCAAGGCCGGCGGGGTCAAGGTCGCCGAGGGCCCCGAGGACGCCCGGGCCAGGGCCGAGCAGATCCTCGGCATGGACATCAAGGGCCACACCGTCCGCCGCGTCCTCATCGAGGAGGCCTCCGACATCGCGGAGGAGTACTACTTCTCCTTCCTGCTGGACCGCGCGAACCGCACCTTCCTCTCGATCTGCTCCGCCGAGGGCGGCGTGGACATCGAGGAGGTCGCCCGGACCCGGCCCGAGGCGGTCGTGCGGACCCCGGTCGGCCCCGGGGGCGTGGACCACGGGGCCGCCCTCGCGATCTGCCGCGCGGCCGGGCTGCCCGAGGAGGTGCACGACTGCGCGGCCCGGGTGGTCACCCGGCTCTGGCAGGTCGCCGTCGGGGAGGACGCCACCCTCGTCGAGGTCAACCCCCTGGTCCGCACGGCCGACGGGCGGATCATCGCCCTGGACGGCAAGGTGACCCTGGACGGCAACGCCGCCTTCCGCCACCCCGAGCGGACCCCGTTCACCGACGGCGCCGACACCGACGAGCGCGAGCGCATGGCCGGGGCCAGGGGCCTGAACTACGTCAGGCTCGACGGCGAGGTCGGCGTCATCGGCAACGGCGCGGGCCTGGTCATGTCCACCCTGGACGTGGTCGCCCGCGCGGGCGGGGCGCACGGCGGCGTCAAGCCCGCCAACTTCCTGGACATCGGCGGCGGCGCCTCGGCCGAGGTGATGGCCGACGGCCTGGAGATAGTCCTGGGCGACCCCTCGGTCAGGAGCGTCCTGGTCAACGTCTTCGGCGGTATCACCGCCTGCGACGCGGTGGCCGACGGCATCGTCCGGGCCCTGGACATGCTGGAGGGCCGCAGCGGCGACGAGGGTTTCGACCAGCTCGGCAAGCCGCTGGTCGTGCGGCTGGACGGCAACAACGCCGGGCTGGGCCGCGAGATCCTCACCAAGCGGGCCCACCCGGCCGTACAGCAGGTGGACACCATGGACGGCGCCGCCGCCCGGGCCGCCGAGCTCGCGGCCGCCGACTGACAGCGGCCGGACACCCTCGACGGGAGCGACGAACACACATGGCTATCTTCCTCAACAAGGACAGCAAGGTACTCGTCCAGGGCATGACGGGCTCTGAGGGCACCAAGCACACCCGGCGCATGCTCGCCTCGGGCACCGCGGTCGTGGGCGGGATCAACCCCCGCAAGGCCGGTCAGAAGGTCGACTTCGACGGCACCGAGGTGCCCGTCTTCGGTTCGGTGGCCGAGGGCATGGCCGCCACCGGAGCGGACGTCACCGTCATCTTCGTGCCGCCCAAGTTCTCGCGTGAGGCGGTCTTCGAGGCCGTGGACGCCGGGATCGGGCTGGCCGTGGTCATCACCGAGGGCATCCCGGTGCACGACACGGCCGCGTTCT
>NZ_LEKI01000007.1:1806-78222 GCF_001029525.1 Nocardiopsis sp. RV163
AGAACGCGGCCGTGTCGTGCACCGGGATGCCCTCGGTGATGACCACGGCCAGCCCGATCCCGGCGTCCACGGCCTCGAAGACCGCCTCACGCGAGAACTTGGGCGGCACGAAGATGACGGTGACGTCGGCTCCGGTGGCGGCCATGCCCTCGGCCACCGAACCGAAGACGGGCACCTCGGTGCCGTCGAAGTCGACCTTCTGACCGGCCTTGCGGGGGTTGACCCCGCCCACGACCGTGGTGCCCGAGGCGAGCATGCGCCGGGTGTGCTTGGTGCCCTCAGAGCCCGTCATGCCCTGGACGAGTACCTTGCTGTCCTTGTTGAGGAAGATAGCCATGGTGTTTGTTTCCCCTACTTCGCCGCGAGCTCGGCGGCCTGAGCGGCGGCGCCGTCCATCGTGTCGACCTGTCGCACGGCCGGGTGGGCCCGCTTGGTGAGGATCTCGCGGCCCAACTCGGCGTTGTTGCCGTCCAGCCGCACGACCAGCGGCTTGCTGACGTCGTCGCCGCGGCTCTCGAGCAGCTCCAGGGCCTGGACGATGCCGTTGGCCACCGCGTCGCAGGCGGTGATGCCGCCGAAGACGTTGACGAACACGCTCTTGACCGAGGGGTCGCCCAGGATGATGTCCAGGCCGTTGGCCATGACCTCGGCCGAGGCGCCGCCGCCGATGTCCAGGAAGTTGGCGGGCTTGACGCCGCCGTGGGCCTCGCCGGCGTAGGCGACCACGTCCAGGGTGGACATGACCAGGCCCGCGCCGTTGCCGATGATGCCGACCTCGCCGTCGAGCTTGACGTAGTTGAGGCCCTTGGCCTTGGCGGCGACCTCCAGGGGGTCACCCTCCTCGGCGAAGGTGAGGCTCTCCAGGTCCTGGCGGAACTCGGCGTTCTCGTCCAGGGTGACCTTGCCGTCCAGGGCGACGACCCGGCCGTCCTTGGTCAGGATGAGCGGGTTCACCTCGACGAGGGTCGCGTCCTTGCCGACGAAGGCGTCCCACAGCTTGGTGACGACCTCGGCCGCGCCCTCGGCGGCGGCCTCGGGCAGCTTGCCCGCCTTGACGATCTCCGCCGCGATGCTGGCGGGAGCGCCGGTCAGGGCGTCGACCGGGAACTTGGCGACGGCGTCGGGGTTGGTCTCGGCGACCTCCTCGATGTCCACGCCGCCCTCGGCCGAGCAGATGGCCAGGAAGGTGCGGTTCGCGCGGTCCAGCAGGAAGGAGAAGTAGTACTCCTCCGCGATGTCGGAGGCCTCCTCGATGAGGACGCGGTGGACCGTGTGGCCCTTGATGTCCATGCCGAGGATCTGTTCGGCCTTGGCCTGGGCGTCCTCGGGGCCATCGGCGACCTTGACGCCGCCGGCCTTGCCGCGACCACCGGTCTTGACCTGCGCCTTGACGACGACGCGGGGCTTACCGGCGGCGGCGAACTCATCAGCGATGGCACGCGCCTCAGCGGCCGTGCTCGCCACCTTCCCCTGGGGTACGGGAACCCCGTACTCTGCGAAGAGTTGCTTCGCCTGGTATTCGAACAGGTCCACGAGGGTCCGTCCTTGTAACTCGCTGGCTCAGGATGTCTACCGGGGTGGCCTCGTCCGGATCGGCTGTGACCCACTGACACGTGTCACACGGGGCGCACGAGGCACAACCCCGCGGGCTGCGCCGCTTACAGAAGATCGAGATCGCCGCGGCGTTGCCACCCGCGACATGCGCAAAGCTTAGTCGCCCGAAATCCGGCCGCCAGACACCGGGGGCCGGGTTGACCGGCCCCGGCCCGTCCCAAAAGCCGCTCAGGCGGCGTCGCGGAAGCACCCGCATGGGAAAATATGTGACCAGGGACACGACATAACACCACGGGGGCGCCTTTCGCCCGGATACGCACCCCGCAACGGGTGCGACCAACATCACCCGGCGGAGGCGGGGCCGATCGGAACTCCGCTGGCGCGTGAGGGGCTCAGGCCGCGTGCGCCGGGCGGACGTTCTCCCGCACCCAGTCGGCGATCTCCGAAGTCGGAGCGCCCGGAGTGAAGATCTTGGCGACGCCCAGGCGTTCGAGCTCGGCGACGTCGGCGTCGGGGATGATCCCGCCGCCGAACACCCGGATGTCCTCCGCGCCGTTCTCCTTGAGCAGTTCCAGGACCCGGGAGAACATGGTCATGTGGGCGCCGGAGAGCACGGACAGGCCGATGGCGTCGGCGTCTTCCTGGAGCGCGGCCGCCACGATCATCTCGGGCGTCTGACGCAGGCCCGTGTAGATGACCTCGACCCCGGCGTCACGCAGCACGCGGGCCACGATCTTGACACCGCGGTCGTGCCCGTCCAGCCCCGGTTTGGCTACGACGATCCGTGCTGCGCCCTCGGCCATGGCAAACCCCTCACGAGTGTTCCCCCCGACCGCCCGGCCCTCCTTGTGGGAGGCCCCCGGGCGCGCGGGGACGAGACGATGAACTCGGATGAAGGGTAACGCAGGTCACTGTCGGGTGGCGGGTGCGGGGACGGGTATCGTCCGAACATGGGAGACGATGTCACCGAATTCGACCAGACCAGCACAGAGGACCTGCGGGACCGCGCCGTCGAACTGGCACGGCAGCGGTGGGACCTGCGCTTCTTCTGGCGGCTCCTCAGACTGATCCCGGCGGCCGAGGCGGCGGCGGGCAACGAGGAGGCCAGTGAGGCGAGCGTCGCCCAGTTGTCCGGTTTCGTGTACGAGGCGCTGTCCGCCGAGACCGACACGGGAGTCCAGGAGGCGTTGCGCCCGGTGTACGTGCAGTACCTCCTCGACCACGGTGAGACCGCCGAGGACGTGGCCGAGGACGGGGACGGGGACGCCGGGGCCACCTGAGCCCCTCGTAGGCGGCGGCCATCCGGACCGGTGAGCCCGCGGGGTCGTCCGTCCCGGAGGCGGCGGGCCCCTCCGCACCGGAGCCGGGGAGCACGCGCGTCGATGTCCGAAAACCGCCAGCTTCGGTGTGGCGTGTCGGCGAACATGGATGGCGTGATGGACGATGACCAGCGCTACCGCGCCGTACACAGCAGGGACGCCCGCTTCGACGGCGTCTTCTACACAGCCGTGCGCACCACGGGTATCTACTGCCGTCCGAGCTGCCCGGCCGTCACCCCCAAACGCGCCAACGTCCGCTTCTTCCCGACCGCCGCGGCCGCCCAGGAGTCGGGGTTCCGCGCCTGCAAGCGGTGCCGCCCCGACCTGACCCCCGGCTCGCCGGAGTGGAACCTGAGGGCTGACGTGGTCGGCCGCGCGATGCGCCTCATCCAGGACGGCGCCGTGGACCGGGGCGGCGTCAGCGCCCTGGCCTCGGCGGTCGGCTACAGCGAACGCCAGCTCAACCGGCTGCTGTCGGCCGAGGTGGGCGCGGGGCCGCTGGCCCTGGCCCGGACCGAGCGCGCGCAGACGGCGCGGGTGCTGGTGGAGACCACGGACATGCCGATGGCGGACGTCGCCTTCGCCGCGGGGTTCGCGAGTGTGCGCCAGTTCAACGAGACGATGCGCGCGGTGTTCGGCCGCTCCCCCACAGGGATGCGGGCCATGGGCGGTAGGCGTGCGTCGGCCGGCGCGGGGACGGGTCCGGGGGGCGCCGGCGCTCCGGTCACCGAGCCGGGGACGGTCACGCTGCGGCTGCCCTACCGGGAGCCGATCGACCTTGCCGGGATGCTGAGTTTCCTCGGAGACCGCGCGGTGCCGGGCGTGGAGGAGTACCGGGACGGGGTCTACCGCAGGACGCTGGTGCTGGCGCACGGCCCCGCCGTGGTGGAGCTGTCCGAGGGGGCCGGAACCGGCGGAGGTCACGTGCTGTGCCGTCTGCGGCTGTCGGAGGCGCGCGACCTGACCAGTGCCGTGCGCAGGTGCCGCAGGCTGCTCGACTTGGACGCCGATCCGGGTGCGGTGGCCGAGGCACTGGGCGGCGACCCCCTCCTGGGACCGATCGTGGCCGCCCACCCGGGGCTGCGGTCGCCGGGGCACGTGGACCCGGCCGAACTGGCGGTCCGGGCGGTCCTCGGCCAACAGGTGTCGGTGCGCGCGGCCCGCACGCTGGCGGGACGGCTGGTGGAGCGGTTCGGCGAACCGCTCGCCCCGGGCCTGGAGGCGCCGGGAGGGGGACTCACCCACGTGTTCCCCTCCCCTGACGCGCTCGCCGCCGCCGACCCGGCCGGTTTCTCCATCCCGGTCGCGCGGGGACGCGCCCTGGCTGGGCTGTGCGAGGCGGTCGCCTCGCAGTGGATCGATCTGGGGCCCGGGTGCGACCGGGACGAGGTCGAACGGCGTCTGGTGGAGCTGCGCGGCATCGGTCCCTGGACCGCCGGTTACGTGCGCATGCGGGGTCTGGGCGATCCGGACGTGTTCCTGCACGGCGACCTGGGCGTGCGGATGGCGCTGGAGGCGGGGGGCAGGCGGGCGACCCCCGCGGCCGCCGCGCGCGGGGCCAGGGGGTGGAGCCCGTGGCGGTCCTACGCCAACCACGCGCTGTGGGCGTCGTTGGCCGACAGGGAGCGGGGGAGCACGGCCGTTCGGGCAGCGGTGGTCGCACCGGAGGGCGTACGGGGTGTTTCGAGGCAACGTCGGGAACGGAAGGAATCGGCATGAGCACACGGCAGGCACAGGCGGTCGGCGGACCGGGGCAGGAGGAACAGGGCATGCTGGCGTTCGATTTGGAGCCGAAGGCGCCCCCGAGGGTGGCGGCGGTGGAGTTCCGCGCTCCCTTGCCCGGTCCGACGCGGTACACGACGATGCCGTCACCGGTGGGCGATCTGACCCTGTTCGGTGACGGCGCGGCTCTGGCCGGCGTGCTCACCCCGGCCAAGGACGGGCGGACGCGGATGGTCCCGCAGGACTGGGTGGCCGATCACGAGCCGTTCGCCGACGCCGAGAAGCAGTTGAAGGAGTACTTCGCTGGCGAACTGCGCGAGTTCTCCCTGCCGCTGGCCCCAGTGGGGACCGACTGGCAGTTGAAGGTGTGGGCGGCGTTGACGGCCATCCCCTTCGGAGAGACCGCGAGCTACGGCCAGTTGGCGGAGGAGCTGGGGAGGCCGACCGCCTCCCGGGCCGTGGGCACGGCCAACGGTCGCAACCCGATCAGCATCATCGTGCCGTGCCACCGCGTGATCGGTGCGAACGGTTCGCTCACCGGGTACGCGGGCGGCCTGGAGCGCAAGGAGTTCCTCTTGGGCCTGGAGGGCAGGGTCGCGGGCATCCGCTGATCTGGTGAGGTAGCCGTCGGCCCCGTTCCCGGGTGCGGGAGCGGGGCCTTCAACTGTGAGCGGCACCTGCGGTGGCACTGCGTGAAATGCCGCTCTTGCACCCCTTGTCGGGGTGCGGACTCGTCATTACTCTTCGGTAACTGTGTGCTCTCACCCCTGCGCGCACGGTACCGATGACTCCACCCCACAAGGAGAAGAGTTGCCACCCCCTGCCACCCCCGGTCTCCGTTCCCCGGTGTCCAGAACCCGCCCCCTGAGCGTCGCAGCCGTGGCCGTCACGGCCTCTGCCGTCCTGGCCGTCACCGCCTCCACCGCCCACGCCCAACCGATCACGGCGCAAACTCCGCTCACCTCTGCTGACAACGTCGAGATCACCGTCGACAGCGGTACGGCCGAAGCCCTCCCGGGCGGGTCTGCCGCCGCGTCCGCCGAGGACGTCCTGGCCGAATCGGTGGTCGCCGACGTCCTGCGTGAACGGAATTCGTCCCTCGGCGCGCTCTCCCGCCAGGAGCGCGACGTGCGGGTCGACGTCCGCGAGGCCGCCGACGGCGCGGCGTTCGGCGTAGCCATCGTGACCGCGCCCATGAACGTGGACGAGAGCCCCTACGCCTGGCTGTTCGCCGCCGACTACGAGGGGTCCGCGTGGACGGTGGGGTTGGAGGGGACCGAGGAGTTCTCGTCCATCCTGGCCGACTCCGCGCTGCTGGAGGAGGAGGAACGGGAGACCGTCGCGGCCTCGACGGACCCCTCCGGAGTCTCCACCAGCAGCTACACCGGTGTCGGCCTGCCGTTCGCCATCGGCTCTTCGATGATCATGACGGGAGGACCGCACGGCAACAGCGGCGGCCGTCCCTACAGCTCGGTGGATTTCGCGGGCGGCAGCGGCCAGGCCCGCGCGGCCCGCGGCGGCTACGCCTACAGCCTGTGCACCGGCTGGACGCGGGTGATCCACGACAACGGGTACTCCACGGACTACTACCACCTGGAGAACTACCAGTGGCTGCCCGGCAACAACGTCGGGGTCGGCCACTATCTGGGCACCCAGGGCAACAGCCTCTGCGCCGGCGGCTCGACGACCGGTGCGCACATCCACTTCTCACTGCGGGGGTACAGCGACCCCAACGCCGCCGGCTGGTACGTCGCCCTGCACGGCAGGACCCTGGGCGGCTGGACCTTCGTGGAGGGCGCCGCCTACGGCGGCTACGCCTACCGCAACGGTGTCGGAACCGTCTATCCGGGCGGCTCGATGTACAACTACGGGTTCTAGGCGCCCACTGATTTCACAAGCGCACATGTAAGCTCGTAAAAAAGGGGGGGTCAGGGGCCGCCCGCAGGCACCCCTCCCCCCACACAAAAAAAGAGGGGCCGCCCACAGGCGACCCCCCCAAGAAAAACCGTGGCAGCGACCTACTCTCCCACCCCACCACAGGGCAGTACCATCAGCGCAAAGAGACTTAACGACCGGGTTCGGAAAGAGACCGGGTGTGACCCTCCAGCAATAACCACCACGGAAACCACACACCACCCACCCAACTCCACCCACCCCACAAGGCAGGGAATCACAGCGAGCAGCAAACTCCGTGAACAACGTGCGCGAACATCCAATTATCTGCAGCGGACAAGCCCTCGGCCTATTAGTACCGGTCAGCTCCACCCCTCACAGGGCTTCCACACCCGGCCTATCAACCCCATCGTCTATAGGGAGCCTTACCCCCTCAAGGAGGCAGGAGACCTCATCTCGAAGCAAGCTTCCCGCTTAGATGCTTTCAGCGGTTATCCCTCCCGAACGTAGCCAACCAGCCATGCCCTTGGCAGGACAACTGGCACACCAGAGGTTCGTCCGTCCCGGTCCTCTCGTACTAGGGACAGCCCTTCTCAAGTCTCCAACGCGCACAGCGGATAGGGACCGAACTGTCTCACGACGTTCTAAACCCAGCTCGCGTGCCGCTTTAATGGGCGAACAGCCCAACCCTTGGGACCAACTCCAGCCCCAGGATGCGACGAGCCGACATCGAGGTGCCAAACCATCCCGTCGATATGGACTCTTGGGGAAGATCAGCCTGTTATCCCCGGGGTACCTTTTAGCCGTTGAGCGACACCGCTTCCACACGCCGGTGCCGGATCACTAGTCCCAGCTTTCGCTCCTGCTCGACACGTCCGTCTCACAGTCAAGCTCCCTTGTGCACTTACACTCAACACCTGATTACCAACCAGGCTGAGGGAACCTTTGGGCGCCTCCGTTACTCTTTGGGAGGCAACCGCCCCAGTTAAACTACCCACCAGACACTGTCCCCGAACCGGATCACGGTCCAAAGTTAGATGCCCGAAACAGTCAGAGTGGTATTTCACCAACGCCTCCACCGCCACTAGCGTGACAGCTTCACCGGCTCCCACCTATCCTACACAAACCATCCCAAACACCAATGTCAAGCTATAGTGAAGGTCCCGGGGTCTTTCCGTCCTGCTGCGCGAAACGAGCATCTTTACTCGTAGTGCAATTTCACCGGGCCCATGGTTGAGACAGTGGGGAAGTCGTTACGCCATTCGTGCAGGTCGGAACTTACCCGACAAGGAATTTCGCTACCTTAGGATGGTTATAGTTACCACCGCCGTTTACTGGCGCTTAGATTCCCAGCTTCGCAGGGGCGAACCCCCACTAACCAGTCCTCTTAACGTTCCAGCACCGGGCAGGCGTCAGTCCGTATACAGCGTCTTACGACTTCGCACGGACCTGTGTTTTTAATAAACAGTCGCTTCCCCCCGCTATCTGCGACCCCACCCAGCTCAGGATGCAAGATCCATCACCAGACAGGGCTCCCCTTCTCCCAAAGTTACGGGGACAATTTGCCGAGTTCCTTAACCATGGTTCACCCGAACGCCTCGGTATTCTCTACCTGACCACCTGCGTCGGTTTAGGGTACTGGCCACACACGAACTCGCTAGAGGCTTTTCTCGACAGCATGGGATCACTCACTTCACCAAAAACGGCTCGGCATCACGTCTCAGCCTCCATGGTGTGCGGATTTGCCAACACACCGGCCTACACGCTTACCCCCGGACAACCACCGCCGGGTAGAGCTACCCTCCTGCGTCACCCCATCACTTACCTACTACAAGCTCGGTTCCCAGACCAGTTCACCGGCAGCTCCCGAAGGAACCACCAAGAACCAGCGTGGTTAGCATCACCTGATTCAGTACTGGACGCTCGTGCACGGGTACGGGAATATCAACCCGTTATCCATCGACTACGCCTGTCGGCCTCGCCTTAGGTCCAGACTCACCCTGGGCGGATTAACCTGCCCCAGGAACCCTTAGTCAATCGGCGGCAACGTTTCTCACGTTGCTTTCGCTACTCATGCCTGCATTCTCACTCGCACGCCCTCCACCACACGATCACTCGGCAGCTTCACCGGACGCACGACGCTCCCCTACCAACCCAAGAATCTAGTCTTGAGCTTCACAGCTTCGGCGGTGTGCTTTAGCCCCGCTACATTATCGGCGCAGAACCACTTGACCAGTGAGCTATTACGCACTCTTTAAAGGATGGCTGCTTCTAAGCCAACCTCCTGGTTGTCTCAGCAACTCCACAACCTTTCCCACTTAGCACACGCTTAGGGGCCTTAGCTGATGATCTGGGCTGTTTCCCTCTCGACTACGAAGCTTATCCCCCGCAGTCTCACTGCCGCGCTTCACTTCACCGGCATTCGGAGTTTGTCTGACGTCAGTAACCTTGTCGGGCCCATCAGCCAAACAGTAGCTCTACCTCCAGCAAGAAACACGCGACGCTGCACCTAAATGCATTTCGGGGAGAACCAGCTATCACGGAGTTTGATTGGCCTTTCACCCCTACCCACACCTCATCCCCCAGGTTTTCAACCCTGGTGGGTTCGGGCCTCCACGAGGTCTTACCCCCGCTTCACCCTGGACATGGGTAGATCACTCCGCTTCGGGTCCACAGCATGCGACTCAAATCGCCCTATTCAGACTCGGTTTCCCTACGGCTACCCCACCCGGGTTAACCTCGCCACACACCATGACTCGCAGGCTCATTCTTCAAAAGGCACGCCATCACCAAAGACAAGCTTCAGCTCTGACGGCTTGACAGCACACGGTTTCAGGTACTATTTCACGACCCCTCACCGGGGCACTTTTCACCTTTCCCTCACGGTACTAGTGCACTATCGGTCACCAGGACGTATTTTGGCTTAGCAGGTGGTCCTGCCAGATTCACACGGACTTTCACGGGCTCCGCGCTACTCGGGAATACGTCCAACACCTAGGTTCTTCCTACACCTACGGGACTCTCACCCACTCCGGTACCGCTTCCCAACGGTTTCAGCTACAAGAACCACTCAGCGCTCTGAGTCGGCAGACCCAGACAGACGCATCCCACAACCCCGCAAACGCAACGACTGCCGTCTATCACACGCCTACGGTTTAGCCTCTTCCCCGTTCGCTCACCACTACTAGGAGAATCACTGTTGTTTACTCTTCCTACGGGTACTGAGATGTTTCACTTCCCCGCGTCACCACCAACCACCCTATACATTCAGGTGGCGGCAACCCGACACAACTCGGGCTAGGTTTCCCCATTCGGACACCCACGGATCACAGCTCGGTTGACAGCTCCCCGTGGCCTATCGCGGCCTCCCACGTCCTTCATCGGCGCCTGGTGCCAAGGCATCCACCGTGTGCCACTATCACTTGGCCACTACAGATAATAAGATGCTCGCGCACACTATTCACAAATCAAAACACCAACCGCACACCCCGACACCACACCGGCCACCAGGATCCTCGTCCTGACGACAACCGGGAGTTCTCGAAGGCGGTCCGCGGGAACCAACACCCACTCCACAACGGAGCGGAGGTTGTTTCCTCAGACACCCAACAGCGCGCCCCCGGACGCTTCTAGTCGCCCGAGGTCAAGTTCGATTCATCTTCAGCCACTCCCGAACAGCCTGCACCCGAAGGTGCTGCATACTGCCGGGTCCACTTTCGAGTCCGGCCGGCTGTAGAAGTAACGCCGACCTGTCAAGACTCCTTAGAAAGGAGGTGATCCAGCCGCACCTTCCGGTACGGCTACCTTGTTACGACTTCGTCCCAATCGCCAGCCCCACCTTCACTCACTCCCTCCCACAAGGGGTTAGGCCGCAAGTTTCGGGTGTTGCCGACTTTCATGACGTGACGGGCGGTGTGTACAAGGCCCGGGAACGTATTCACCGCGGCGTTGCTGATCCGCGATTACTAGCGACTCCACCTTCATGGGGTCGAGTTGCAGACCCCAATCCGAACTGAGACCGGCTTTTAGGGATTCGCTCCACCTTACGGTATCGCACGCCCATTGTACCGGCCATTGTAGCATGTTTGCAGCCCAAGACATAAGGGGCATGATGACTTGACGTCATCCCCACCTTCCTCCGAGTTGACCCCGGCAGTCTCCCATGAGTCCCCACCATTACGTGCTGGCAACATGGAACAAGGGTTGCGCTCGTTGCGGGACTTAACCCAACATCTCACGACACGAGCTGACGACAGCCATGCACCACCTGTCACCCGCCAACTAAATGACCTCACATCTCTGCGAGTCCACGGGTGATGTCAAACCTTGGTAAGGTTCTTCGCGTTGCGTCGAATTAAGCAACATGCTCCGCCGCTTGTGCGGGCCCCCGTCAATTCCTTTGAGTTTTAGCCTTGCGGCCGTACTCCCCAGGCGGGGCGCTTAATGCGTTAGCTACGGCGCGGAAACCGTGGAAAGTCCCCACACCTAGCGCCCAACGTTTACGGCATGGACTACCAGGGTATCTAATCCTGTTCGCTCCCCATGCTTTCGCTCCTCAGCGTCAGGTAAGGCCCAGAGACCCGCCTTCGCCACCGGTGTTCCTCCTGATATCTGCGCATTTCACCGCTACACCAGGAATTCCAGTCTCCCCTACCTACCTCTAGCATGCCCGTATCCACTGCAGAACCGGAGTTAAGCCCCGGTCTTTCACAGCAGACGCGACACGCCGCCTACGAGCTCTTTACGCCCAATAATTCCGGACAACGCTCGGACCCTACGTATTACCGCGGCTGCTGGCACGTAGTTAGCCGGTCCTTATTCCCCACCTACCGTCAACCCCCAGAGAACTGGGAGCCTGCGTTGGTGGTAAAAGAGGTTTACAACCCGAAGGCCGTCATCCCCCACGCGGCGTCGCTGCGTCAGGCTTTCGCCCATTGCGCAATATTCCCCACTGCTGCCTCCCGCAGGAGTCTGGGCCGTGTCTCAGTCCCAGTGTGGCCGGTCGCCCTCTCAGGCCGGCTACCCGTAATCGCCTTGGTAGGCCGTTACCCCACCAACAAGCTGATAGGCCGCGAGCCCATCCCTGACCGAAAAACTTTCCACCCTCCACCATGAGGTGGCGGGTCGTATCCGGTATTAGACGGCGTTTCCACCGCTTATCCCGGAGTCAGGGGCAGGTTGCTCACGTGTTACTCACCCGTTCGCCGCTCGTGTACCCCGAAGGGCCTTACCGCTCGACTTGCATGTGTTAAGCACGCCGCCAGCGTTCGTCCTGAGCCAGGATCAAACTCTCCATAAAGGTCACTCAACCCGACCCGGCCGTGCGGCCTGGGCGGGTAAACCTAGAAGTAATCCTGACCAACCGGGTCACCCCGGCTAATCAAAGGAACCTCCGCACACGAACCGGATGGTTCTGTGTGACGGGGCCAAAACAAACATGGCTTAAAGAAAATCAAACACGCGCTGTTGAGTTCTCAAGAAACAACCGCTCTTCGTGTACAAGCTGCTGTGAGCTTTTCCGCCGAAGGCGTTGTGCGTTTCCGCTTTGTTGTGTCTTTACTTTATCAGGTGTTCCGCGCCCCGCCAAATCGGCGGTTTGTGGTGTTCCCGTTCGGGGTAAAGCCCGTTTCCTGTTCCGCTTCCGTGTTTCCTTGGAAGCGCCTCCGAGTTTACCCGCACCGAAGCAGTGCTCGGAACGGTTATCCGCGGAGGAAGGAGGGGTATCCGGCACGCCCGCAGAAAATCGCGTTCGTTTCGCTCGGAAGGGTGTCGCAACCCCTCGCGGCCCTGAGCCGTCCGGTGGCGACTCGGAGTACATTACCCGCGCCCCGGGGGTCTGGCAACTCGAAGTTAGCGTGTCCCGGGTCACACTAGTTGAGCAGTGTGCCGGAACCGGTTCCCGGGGCGGCGTAGAGCCACTCCACCTCCAGCTCGACGGCCGCGACCGTGGCCGGCGGATAGGCGACCGGGTTCCCGAGGAAGGCACCGGCCAACTGGGCCACCGTCGGGTTGTGCGCGACGACCAGGACCGTCCCCGCGTCGGGATCCGCCTGGTTCACCAGCTCCAGGAGTGTGTCCACCCCCGCCGAGTACGCCGCCTCGGAGTAGTCCACCTCCGGGCGGACCCCCGGTTCCATGGCCCCGAGCACACCGTCCAGCGTCTGCCGCGTCCGCCTGGCCGCGGAGCAGATGACGTGGTCGGGCACGTACCCCCGCTCGGCGAGCAGGCGGCCGACCGCCTCGGCCTGACTCCGGCCCCGGTCGGTGAGACCGCGTTCGAAGTCCTCGAAGCCGTTCTCGGCCTGGGCGTGCCGCATCAGCAGCAGCCTCCGCGCGCCGCTCACGGGGACACCGCCGTAGCGACGACGGAGAGGGCCGCGATGAACGCCACCATGACTCCCACGATGACGAACAGTCCCTTCATCCCGGACACCGGGAACCACCCCTTCGCTCGCTCGGCTGTGTTCCCAGGTTAGGCCCCGCCCGAATACGGGCGCGGCCGCCCGGGGGATACCCGGGCGGCCGCGGAGGTCGGTGCTCCCTCCTACTTCCCCTCTCCGGCGCGGGCCTCCTCCTTGCGGTCGTCGGCGCCGTCGGCGGTGTCCCCGCCGACACCGCCGTCCCCGGCCGCGGAGACCCCATCCTTCGGCGGGGCCCCTCCACCGGTCTCCGGTGCGCCCTTGGGCGCGGACCGGCCGCCGGTCTCGGCGAGGTCGGTCTCGGTGCCTCCCCCGCGGCGCTTGGACCACAGGATCGCGCCGACGAGCACGGCGACGGCCGCCACAGCGATCCCCGCCCGCAGGACGACGTTGTCGGCGTAGATCACCACGCTGGGCGCCACGATCAGGGCCACGAGGTTCATCACCTTGAGCAGGGGGTTGATGGCGGGTCCCGCGGTGTCCTTGAAGGGGTCGCCGACCGTGTCGCCGATGACCGTGGCGGCGTGGGCCTCCGAGCCCTTGCCGCCGTGGTGGCCGTCCTCGACCAGCTTCTTGGCGTTGTCCCAGGCGCCTCCCGAGTTGGAGAGGAAGACGGCCATGAGCACGCCCGCGGCGATGGCGCCGCCCAGGAAGGCGCCCAGCGGGGCGTAGCCGAGGGCGAAGCCGACCGCGATCGGCGCGAGGACGGCCAGCAGGCCCGGCGTCACCAGCTCCCGCAGCGAGTCCTTGGTGCAGATGTCGACCACGCGCGCGTACTCGGGCTTCTCCGTGCCGTCCATGATCCCCGGGCGGGTGCGGAACTGGTCGCGCACCTCCATGACCACGCGGCCCGCGGCCCGGCCGACCGCCATGATGGCGAGCCCGGAGAAGAAGAACACCACGCTGGCGCCGATGATGACGCCGACGAGCACGTCGGGCTGGTCCAGTGAGAGCGAGAACGCCTCGTCGGCGTCGCCGAGCTGGGCCTGCACGGAGGTGCGGAAGGCGCCGAAGAGCGCGGTCGCGGCCAGGACCGCGGTCGCGATCGCGATGCCCTTGGTGATGGCCTTGGTGGTGTTGCCGACGGCGTCGAGCCCGGTGAGGATCTCCGCGCCCGGGCCCTCCACGTCGCCGGACATCTCCGCGATGCCCTGGGCGTTGTCGGAGACCGGCCCGAAGGTGTCCATCGCCACGATGATTCCGACGGTGGTGAGCAGGCCGGTTCCGGCGAGGGCGACGGCGAACAGGCTCAGGGTGATGGAGCCGCCCCCGAGCAGGAACGCGGCGTAGACCGCTCCAGCGATGAGGAGGGCGGAGTAGACGGCCGACTCCAGGCCGACGGAGATGCCGGAGAGGATGACGGTCGCCGCGCCGGTCTCGGAGCTGTCGCCGATCTCGCGGACGGGGCGCCGGTCGGTCTCGGTGAAGTAGCCGGTGAGCAGTTGGATGGCGGCGGCGAGCACGAGGCCGATGAGGACCGCCACGACCGCGAGGATCCTGGGGTCCGGGTTGGTCCCGGCCTCCTCGATCTCGGCCAGGACCTGCGGGCTGACTCCGGAGAGCTGGTCGAAGCTGGAGGGCAGGTACCAGAAGGCGGTGCCGACGACGAGCACGGCGGAGATCGCCGCGGAGATGAAGAACCCGCGGTTGATCGCCGACATCGCCGTCTTGTCCCTGGCGCGGGGGGCGACCAGGAAGATGCCGACGATGGCGGTGAGCACGCCGATCATGGGGACGAGGAGCGGGAACACGAGTCCCTCGGTGCCGAAGGCGACGCGGCCGAGGATCAGTGAGGCGACGAGCACGACCGCGTAGGACTCGAACAGGTCCGCGGCCATGCCGGCGCAGTCGCCCACGTTGTCGCCGACGTTGTCGGCGATGGTGGCCGCGTTGCGGGGGTCGTCCTCGGGGATGCCCTGCTCGACCTTGCCGACGAGGTCGGCGCCGACGTCGGCGGCCTTAGTGAAGATGCCGCCGCCCACGCGCATGAACATGGCGAGGAGGGCCGCGCCGAAGCCGAAGCCCTCCAGGACGATGGGGGCGTCGCCCCGGTAGAGGAGGACGACGACGGCCGCGCCGAACAGGCCGAGGCCGACGGTGATCATGCCCGCCACTCCGCCGGTCCGGAAGGCGATGCGCATGGCGGTGCGGTTGGAGGCGTCGTCACCGCCCCGGGCGGCCGCGGCGACCCGGACGTTGCCGCGCACTGCGAGCCACATGCCGATGAATCCGGTCGCCGCCGACAGCAGGGCGCCGAGGGCGAAGAAGACCGAACGGCCGATCGCGATGGCCCACGAGTCGGCGGGGAGCAGGAGCAGCAGGAGCGGGATGAGGACGACGAAGACCGCGAGGGTGCGGAACTGTCGTTTGAGGTAGGCCGCCGCTCCTTCCTGCACCGCGAGCGCGATGCCGCGCATTCGCTCTGTGCCCTGCCCTGCGGCGAGGACCTCACGTACCAGCACGCCCGCGACGGCGAGTGCCAGAAGGGCCACCACCATGACGATGATGACGAGGGTGAAGTCGGTGCCTGCCAGTGATAGGGCCATGCCGCCTTCAGCGGCGAGGTTGAGCCCAGACAATCCGTCCTCCTTGAGACGGGCACGACCTTTTCGGCCCCGTCCACGGGAGAACGCGCGGAACGGCTCGCCCTGTGGGCGCCGGTCCTCGCGGCCGTGGACGTACCGCCGTCCGGAAGGAGCCTGAGCTGGCTCGACGGCACGCTTGGCGGGGTCGAAGCGGTGCCACCTTTGGTTGTGGTGCGTACCGCCCGTGCCGCGTGTTCACGGGCGGTGATCCGGGGAGTCTACGCACGGCGACAAAGAAAGGTGAGAGCCGAGACCGCCATTCCTCAAGAAAATCCGAAGATGTGATCTTCCGGTGATCTCAGGAGAAGGATAAAGGTCTTTTTCAGTGATATGCAGCTTATATAACATCTCATAATGCTGTAATGCTATGTTAACGCTAAAGCGCGCATAAGCCCACAAAAAGGGAATGGGCCCCGCAGGTCACGCGGACCTCACTGGTCACAGGAGGTGCTGGTGCCACAGGGCCCTACGAGGGACCCGCCGCCGGTCTGCGGCGGGAGTCGCGGGCGGCCGCGCCGACGCCCGCCCGGCTCCGGCCGCGTCAGCCGGAGAACGGACTGTTCGGCGGCTACCCGCCGAGCAGCCGCATCCCCGAAGGGTCGATCCCGTCACCCGAACGGGCGCGCCCGGCGTCGAGGTCGTCGGCCAGGGCACGGGCGAACGCCGCCACCCCCGCCACGTCCACCCCGTGGGGGGCGTCCGGTCCGAACGGCTCCACGCGGTCCGCGCCCCGCCTCAGCAGTCGTGCCGCGCCGACCATGTTGCCCCGCTGCGCGTGGGTGACCCCCACCGCTGTCTGGGCGAGGCCGCGCCACAGCTCCCGCTCGGGTCCGGGCGCGGACTTCCACACCGCTTCGAGGACTTCGTGGGCGGTGAAAGCGTATCCGCCGTCGAGCAGCCGCTGGGCCTCCTCCAGGCCTTCCTCCGCGGAGAACTCGGCGTCGTCGGGTACCCGCTCCACCTCGCCCCTGCTCCCGTGCGGCATCGGGCGTCCGTACCGGTCCCGGGGGCGCTGGTTCTGCGCCTGCCCGGTCTCGTTGCGGTCCCGCCCGCCTCCGCGGCCCCCGGACTCCCGGTGCCCGCCCGCGGTCTGCGTCGCCATCAGTACCCCACCGCCGTTCCCCCTCGCCTGCGAGGACTCCGTCCGCCTCCCCGTCGAGACCTCCGCGAGCCACTCGACGAGCGCGCGGGAGACCTCCTCCGGCCGTTCCTCGTGCGGGAAGTGCCCCGCGCCGTGAACCTGCCTCCAACGGTAGGCCCCCGCCACCAGACCCCGTGAGGCGCGTGCCGGTCCGGGCGGGCACACCGGGTCCAGGGACCCGTGGAGCTGGAGGACGGGGACGCGCACGGGGGCACGGCGCATCCGCGCGTTGTAGCGGAGTCCGTCCGTGCGCCAGCGCGACCGGAAGATCCAGCGGTGGCTCTCCAGGGAGCAGTGGGAGACCTTGGGGACGGCGAAGGCGCGGCGGTAGTGCTCCTCGGCCTCGGTGTCGGGCCAGCCGGGGCCCGACCACGCCCGGAGCAGGTCGCCCACGCGTTCGCACCCGTCGCTCAGGAGCCGGTGCTCGGGGAGGACCGGCAGTTGCGCCCTGAGCATGTGGCGGACGCCGGGGCCGCCGGAGGCCAGGACGCGGGCCGCGCGCAGCGGGTGCGGCGACGACACCGCTGCCAAGGCGCGCACCGCGCCGGGATGGTAGGCGGTCATCGTCCAGGCTACGAGGCCGCCCAGTCCGTGCCCGACCACGGCCGCGTCCCGCGAGCCGAGGGCGCGGACCAGTCCGGCGGCGTCCTGGGCGAGGGTGACTAGGTCGTAGCCGCGCGGGGTCTTGTCGCTGGCGCCGTATCCGCGCAGGTCCGCGGCGACCGCGCGGTAACCGGCGTCGGCGAGCGCGGTCAGTTGGGCGCGCCAGGCCCACCAGAACTGAGGGAAGCCGTGGAGGAGGAGCACCAGCGGCCCGTCACCGGCCTCGGCGACGTGGAACCGGGCTCCCGCCGCGCTGACGGTCCTGTGGGTCCAGGGGCCGTCGACGTAGGCGGCCGAGTCGTCCAACAACGCGCGGGCCTACCGGGTCGCGGGAGCGGACGCCTCGGCGGTCTCGACGGCGTTCGAGGGCGGGCGGATGTCGCCGCGCAGGATGCCGGCGAAGCGCGAGGTGGTCAGCGCGGTGCGCTGGAGGCCCTCCCGCTTGCGCAGGGTGGCGATCGCGTACAGCCCGACGGCCGCGGCGAGCAGCAGGTAGACGAGGGTGACGATGCCGAAGCTGGCCCAGCCGGGGAGCCCGGCGACCTCGTACAGGACGAAGGCCCCGGTCACCGAGAGGAGGATGACGAAGATGTGGGCGAGGACCCCGACCACGGCGAAACCGGCGACGCCCTTACCGATCTTGGCCGCGTCGGCCTTGGCCTCCAGCTTGGCCAGCTTGATCTCCAGGCTGACCAGCCGGGAGATGTTGCCCGTGGCGTCTGAGACCAGTTCGCTGATCGAACGGTCGGTGTCCCTGGTGGCGCCAGGTTCACCGGTACCCGGCTTCTCCGCCATCGTGGGGCTTCCCTTCTCTCGGTCCGAACGCACGGATGATCCTCCGCATCCTCGCACATACCCCGTCTCGGACGTCTCTCACGGCACGCACAACGGCGCCGCCGCCTTCGGTCGCACGGGCGGCGGGCGCGGCGGCCACGGGCCCGCGGACCGGAGGACGCGGGGAGACGGTGAACGGCGCCCCGGCCCGGGGCGCCGTTCACCGCTGGGCGAGGGGCCGCGTCGGCCCCTGGGGTCAGTCCTCCCGCTTGGCGGAGGGCAGCTGCTTGGCGATGACCTCCATGATCGAGGAGTCGGTGAGCGTGGAGGTGTCGCCGACGGCCCGGTTCTCGGCGATGTCGCGCAGCAGGCGCCGCATGATCTTGCCCGAGCGGGTCTTGGGCAGCTCGGGCACCGCCAGGAGGCGGGCGGGCTTGGCGATCGGTCCGAGCGAGGTGCCGACGTGGTTGCGCAGCTCCTGGACCAGGTCCTCGGGTACCTCCTCCTCACCGCCGCGCAGGATCACGAAGCCGACGATGGCCTGGCCGGTGACCTTGTCGGTGGCGCCGACGACCGCGGCCTCCGCCACGCGCGGGTGGGAGACCAGCGCGGACTCGACCTCGGTGGTGGAGATGTTGTGGCCGGAGACGAGCATGACGTCGTCCACGCGGCCCAGCAGCCACAGGTCGCCGTCCGCGTCCTTCTTGGCGCCGTCACCGGGGAAGTACAGGCCCTCGAAGCGCGACCAGTAGGTGTCCTTGTAGCGCTGGGGGTCGCCCCAGATCCCGCGGAGCATGGACGGCCACGGTTCGCGGATGACGATGAAGCCGCCCTCGCCGTCGGGGACGGACTCGCCCTGCTCGTCCACGACGTCGGCGACGATGCCGGGGATGGCCCGCATGGCCGCGCCGGGCTTGCCGGAGGTCACGCCCGGCAGGGGGCTGACCATGACGGCGCCGGTCTCGGTCTGCCACCAGGTGTCCACGACCGGGGTGCGGTCACCGCCGATGTTCTTGCGGTACCAGACGTAGGCCTCGGGGTTGATGGGCTCGCCCACCGAGCCGATGACGCGCAGGCTGGACAGGTCGAACTTGGCGGGGATGTCGTCCCCCCACTTCATGAAGGTGCGGATCGCCGTGGGGGCCATGTAGGCGATGGTGACCTTGTACTTCTCGATGATCTCCCAGAAGCGGCCCTTGTGCGGGGTGTCCGGGGTGCCCTCGTAAAGGACGGTGGTGGCCGCGTTGGCGAGCGGGCCGTAGACGATGTAGGAGTGGCCGGTGACCCAGCCGATGTCGGCGGCGCACCAGTAGACGTCGGTCTCGGGCTTGAGGTCGAAGACCGCCCAGTGGGTGTAGGCGACCTGGGTGAGGTAGCCGCCGGTGGTGTGCAGGATGCCCTTGGGCTTGGCCGTGGTACCGCTGGTGTACATGATGTACAGCGGGTCCTCGGCGTCGTGCGCCTCGGGCGTGTGCTCGGTGCTCTGGGACTCCACGGCGTCGTGCCACCACACGTCGCGGTCGGTCCACTCGACGTCCTGGCCGGTGCGGCGGACGACGAGGACGTTCTCGACCGCGGGGCGGTCGGCGACGGCGGCGTCCACGGCGGGCTTGAGGGCGCTGGCCTTGCCGCGGCGGTAGCCGCCGTCGGCGGTGACCACGAGCTTGGCCTGGCTGTCGTCGAGGCGCTGGCCCAGGGCGTCCACGGAGAAGCCGCCGAAAACGACCATGTGGACGGCGCCGAGCCGGGCGCAGGCGAGCATGGCCACCACGGTCTCGGGGATCATCGGCATGTAGATGGCGACGCGGTCGCCCTTGCGCACGCCGAGTCCGGTCATGGCGTTGGCCGCCTGGGAGACCAGGTCCTTGAGCTCGGCGTAGGTGATGGTGCGGGTGTCGCCGGGCTCGCCCTCCCAGTGGTAGGCGACCCGGTCGCCCAGGCCGTTGGCCACGTGGCGGTCCACGCAGTTGACGGAGGCGTTGATCTTCCCCCCGACGAACCACTTGGCGAAGGGCGGGTTCCACTCCAGGGCGGTGTCCCAGGGCTGTTCCCACTGGAGCCTGCGGGCCTGCTCCTCCCAGAAGCCGAGACGGTCCTCTTCGGCCCTGGCGTAGGCGTCGGCCTTGACGTTGGCGTCGGCGGCGAGCGCCTCCGGGGGAGGGAAGCTGCGCGTCTCGTGGAGAAGGTTGGACAGTGTCTCCTGGCTCGCGGGAGTGCTGTCGGCCACTGTGATTCTCCTTACGTAGGCTGGTTCACACCCAATTAATCATGTGGTGCGACGGCCCGTGAACAGCCGGGGTGGCGTCCAGCGGCGGGGAAGGCCGGGCGCGCGACGAACGGGCGGCGAACGGTCGCCCTGCCGCGATGAGCGGTCTCGGGGACCGGTTCGCGCGTTGCCTCCGGCACGGCCCGCCGGTGTGGGCCTCCCGTGTTACCGGCGCGTAGTGTTGTTCCCCGTGAGCGAACCGACTTCTTCCCCCGCGTCCGACCCGCTGGCCCGGATCGCCGAACTGCCCGGTGTGGCCGACGCGGTCGCCGAGACACGGACCCTGGTCGACCGCCTGTTGGGGCACCGCGTTCTGCGCCGCCGCAGCAGCGACGTGTCCATGGAGTCCGCGCTGCGCGGCGCGGTCGCGTCGGCGGCGTTGGAGGGCGCCGAGGTCTCGATGGATGAGATCCGCGAGGGGCATGTGTACGACACGCGCGTCAAGGGCGCGCTGCGGGTGTCCGGAGAGCTGGGGAGCCTGGTGGACACCTGGCCGAGGGCGCCGCGCCAGGCCCTGGCCCGGCTGCACACGCTGGCCGCGGCGGACGCGGTGTCCGCGGACGCGCTGGGGCGACCCCGCAGGGCCGGGGAACGCGTCGAGGACCCCCTGGGACTGGGCCCGGCCCCGGCCCCGGAGACGGCGATGGCCCGGCTGGAGGGGCTGTACTCGCTGCTGGGCGCGCGCACGTCGGTCCCCGCGCTGGTGATGGCGGCCCTGGTGCACGGGGAGCTGATGGCGATCCGGCCGTTCGGGTGGGGCGACGGCCTGGTGGCGCGCGCGGCCGAGCGGTTGACGCTGGTGGAGCGGGGCCTGGACCCCAAGTCGCTGGTGCCCTCGGAACTCGGGCACCGGACGCTGCGGGACGAGTACGGGCCGGCGCTGCGCGAGTACATGGGCGGCACCCCGGAGGGCGTAGCCGGGTGGGTGGCGTACTGCTGCCGCGCGGTCCGCGCGGGGGCACAGGACTCGCTGGCCGCCTGTGAGGCCCTCAAGCGCGGCTGAGCGCGGGGCACCGGCACCCGCTCCCGCACCCGGGCATCCGGTGCGGGAGCGCGGGGCGCACGGACGGGTTCGGACGCCTCCGCGGTACGCGGAGCGCACGGAGAAGTCGGGAAAGGGCAACAACTTTTGACAGCCGACAACTGTGCGTGTCCGAAAGATTGAAGGACAATCGTTTATTTACCGACCGGTAGGTTCAGAAAGAGTATCGGTTCGATCACGCTTGCCGGTTGCACAGGGAAACCGGGATCGCACGGCCCTTGCGCGCGCACACGGCGAACGGCGCCCCGTCCTGTCTCCCGGGGCGCCGCCTCCGACACGTTCCTCCGGGTTAGCAGGCGTCCATTTCCCTAGTCTGAACAGGCAGGACATCGTCCTGTCCGATCTAGACGGGCCTCACGGGGCCAGGTGGCGCGTGGGTTCCCGGTTGCCGTGTCGAGGTGGTTTCCAACCACCGACTGCTTTCTTTCTACGCCGATGTTCCGGCGCCGAAAAGACGGTTGACCCAAATTTTTGCCCTTGATTCCAGAACCGATACGGAACTCCGCGTGGTAACGTCTGTCCCGTCGTTCCCAAGAGGGCGGGCCGCTTCACGCATCCGCCGTACGCGCCCCATTTCGCGTTCCGGTGCGCCCCTCCTCTCCGTATGACGTCCGTGTGCCTTCCGGTGGTCGCGAGAGCACGTCTCTCCGCCGACCCTCACCAGAGAGCGGACCCGGTCCTACCCCCCGGGACCGGACCCCGCGTGGCGGCCTTCCCCCCTGTGGAGGCGAGTCCCCGCGTCCGCTCGTCCCGCCTGTCGGGCAGGGGTGCGTATCCGCCCCCGTATACGCATCCCGCCCGTCAGGTGAACCGGACCGCGAACGGACCCGGCACCGGCTGGTCCGGGTCTCCGGCGAACCCGGTCGCCCGCCTGTGCGACGCCCGGCCTCCCCGCACGGACCCGCCCCGCAGGCGTTGTCCACAGCTTCGAATCGGGGCTTTCGCCGCCGCGCCCGGTCGGCGAAGGTCGAGGAAAGCCCTCGACCCGGGAGGTCCCATGGACGTCCAGCACCGGCCCCTGCTCGCGACCGCCGACCCCCTCCTCCTCGACGACCTCCTCAGGCTGGCCACCGCCGCCTCCACCGAGGTCGCCGTCGCCCACACGCTCGCCCGGGCACTGAGCCTGTGGGCGCGTGCCCCGCTCGTCGTGGTCGGCGCCGACCTGCACGCGCTCCTGCGGTCCGCCGACCCTCCGCCGGGCCGCCACGTGATCGTGACACGGGACCCCCGGGAGACCGCCGCCGCCGGGAACCCGTCCGGGGACGCGCCACGGGGCGCCGCGGCGCCCCGGCCGCGCGTACCCCCGGAGCGGTACCCGCCGGACGTCCCCGCCGAGGACTCCGCCCCGGGCGTCCCGGAGGCGTCCTACCGGCCGGGCACTCCCTCTGGGCGCTCCTCGCCGGGCGCTCCCGCGGAGGCGTATCGGCCGGGCCCCGCCGCGGAGCACCCGGCCTCGGGCACGCGCGCGGCCGGGGACCGGCCGGACGTCCCCGTCGAGGGCCCGGCCCCGGACGCCGCAGGGGAGGAGTCCCCCCGGGGATCGCGGGAAGCGCGCGTGCTCCTGCTGCCCCGGGACGAGGCGCTGCTGGTCGACCTGCTCGCGAGGGCGTCCTACCCCGACCGGGCTCCGGCGCCCACGGTGTCGGTGGTCGGCGGCCGGGGCGGTGCCGGGGCCAGCCTGCTGGCGGTGGCCATCGCCCTGGCCGGTGAGCGCGCCGGACGCTCCACCGCCCTGCTGGACGCCGACCCGTTCGGATGCGGCTCCGACGTCTACCTCGGGTGTGACCGGGGCCCCTCCCCCGGTCCCGAGCGGTGGACCGGTTGGGGAGACCTGCTGCGCAGGCGCGGAAGGGTGCGCTGGCGCGACCTGCGCGCCGGACTGCCGGGGACCTCCCGGGTCTCGGTGCTGACCTGGACCCGCGGAAGGGAACCGACCGGCCCCCTTCCGGTGGGCGTCGTGCGCGCGGTGCTGTCCTCGGCCGGGGACGGAACCGACCTTGTGGTGGCCGACCTGCCGCGCTCCTTCGACCCGGCCACCACCGTGTTCCTGAACCGGTCCGATCTGGTGCTCGTGGTCGTCCCGGCGGACGTGCCCTCGGTGGTGGCGGCGACCAGGACGGTCGCCCGGCTGCGTGAGGAGACGCGGACCGTGCGTCTGGTGGTGCGCGGTGCCCGGGGCGAACTGAGCGCGGACGTGGTGTCCAGGACCCTGAAGGTGGATCTGGGCGCGGACCTGCCGTCCGAGCCCGGGCTGGCCCGGTCGCTGGCCGCGGGGGACGTGCCCGCCCGCCATCACCGTTCGCCCCTGGCCCGGTTCGCCGACCGGGTCGTGGCGGGCCTGCCCGCCACGGGGAAGCTCCGGTGAGCCCCCTTGTGGAGGCAGTGCGCAACCGCCTGGTGGCGTCCGGAGTGCCGGTGAGCCCGTCGAGCGTCGCGGCGGCGCTGCGCGCCGAGGGGGGCCTGCTGGGTGACACCGAGGTGCTGTCCATGACCCGCCGTCTGGCCGCCGACCTGTCCGGGGCGGGGCCGCTGGAGGAGCTCATGACGTCCGGAGTCACCGACATCCTCGTCAACGGCCCCGACGATGTGTGGGTGGACGACGGCGGGGGACTGCGCCGGGCCGGGGTGCGCTTCGAATCGGCGGACGCGGTGCGCCGACTGGCCCAGCGGCTGGCGGCTCAGGCGGGGAGGCGTTTGGACGCGGCCGTGCCCTACGTGGACGCCCGGCTTCCCGGCGGCGCGCGGCTGCACGCGGTGCTGCCGCCGGTGGCGCCCGCCGGAGCGTGCGTGTCCCTGCGGCTACCGCCCCGGCGGGTGTTCACCCTGGAGCGGTTGGCCGAACGGGGAACGGTCACCCCATGCGGGGCCGAGCTGCTGCGGTCCCTGGTGGCCTCGCGGGTGCCGTTCATGGTCAGCGGGGGCACCGGCACGGGCAAGACCACCCTGCTGTCGTGCCTGCTCTCCCTGGTGGACCCGGGGGAGCGGATCGTCCTGGCCGAGGACTCCCCCGAGCTGCGGCCCGAGCATCCGCACGTGGTCCGGCTCCAGACCAGACCGCCCAACATCGAGGGCAGCGGCGAGGTGTCGCTGGAGGTCCTGGTGCGGCAGGCTCTGCGGATGCGCCCGGACCGGCTGGTGGTCGGCGAGGCGCGCGGGCCGGAGATCGTGTCCTTGCTGGGCGCCCTGAACACCGGGCACGAAGGTGGTTCGGGGACCCTGCACGCCAACGGCGCGGGTGACGTGCCCGCGCGGGTGGAGGCGCTGGGGTGCGCGGCCGGGCTGGACCGGGCCGCCGTGCACAGCCAGTTGGCCGCCACCAGGGTGGTGGTCGTACACCTGGTCCGGGGCTCCGGCGGGCGGCGCCTGGCCGAACTGCGGGTGCTCAGGCGCGGTTCGGACGGGCTGGTGGACGCGGTGCCGGCGGTGTCCTTCGGCCCCGACGGCAGCCGCCGGGAACACGCGGGAGCGGACGAGGTGGCCGACCGCCTGGGCGGGGGGTGGCGCCGGTGGTGACCGCGGTGGCGGCATGTTCGGGAGGCCTGGTGCTGCTGTGCCTGGTCCCCGGTACGCGGCGCAGCCGGTTGGCGTCCCTCCTCCCCCGGCCCCGGCGTCCGGTGTCGTGGTCCGTGGACTGGCGGGCGCTGGCGGCCCGTGCCGGTGAGAGGACCCGGCGCCGCGCCGCGGTGGTGGTGCTGTGCCGGGTGCTGGCCGCCGAGCTGCGCGCCGGGCAGCCGCCGGAGGAGGCTCTGCGGATCTCCGCCGCCGAGGCGGGCCCGCTGGTGGGTGCCCTGACCGACGCGGAGTCGTTGCGCCGCGAGGCGGAGCGCGAACCGGACCTGTGGGCCCTGGCCTACCTGGCGGTGTGCTGGGAGGTGGCCGCGGACACCGGAGCGGGTCTGGCCGAGGTGGTGGACGCGCTGGCCGCGAACCTCACCGAGCAGGAGGAGCAGCGCACGGAGGCCGCCGCGCGCACCACCGGTCCGCGCACCACCGCGATCGTGCTGGCCGCCCTGCCCGCCGTCGGGCTGCTGCTGGCCTCGGGACTGGGCGGATCGCCCCTGGTGTTCCTGTTCACCACACCGCTGGGGTTGGCCTGCCTGGCGGGCGGGGCGGCCCTGGACGTTCTCGGTACCTGGTGGACGCTGCGCATGGTGCGCTCGGCGACCGCCTTTCCCTGACGGGGCCCGGGCGGCGGGACCCGGTCCGGGGTGCTGGCCGCAGGCCCGTCCGAGAGCCTGGTCCGGGCGCCTGTCGGCGGACTCCGGTCCGAAGACCCGGGCCGGACTCCCGGGCAGCGGACCCGGAAGCTTGGCCGAGGAACCGACTGGAGGCCCGTCCGGGCTCCTCGGCCCGGAGCCAGGGTCCGGGATTCGGTACCCGGGGCCTGGGGCGCCGGCCGTCGAGCCGGGCCCGGGGGAGGAAGGGCTGGACACGGTCGGCACCGCTCCGGCCGCTGTGGAGCACACGAGAGAAGAAATAGGGAGGACGGATGTTCCCGACGGCCGCCGCGGTCCTGGGGGCCGCGTGTGTGTGGGTACTGCTGGGCGGGGGGACGGGGCGCGAACTGCGTCCGCCCTCCCGCGCTCCGGCCGGGCCGGGGCTGCCGGTCCGGCTGCTGGGGCCGACGCTGGCGGCGGCGTTCGCGCTGACCGTCGCGGTGGCACTGTTCGGCGCGGTCGGGGGCGTCGTCGTGGCCGGGGTGTGCGCCGCCCTGTGGGTACGCGCCCGCGGGAGCGCCGGTTCCCGTTCGCGACGGCTGCCGGTGTCCGCCGACCTGCCCGTGGTGATCGGTCTGCTCGCCTCGGGGATCCGCGCCGGGGCGACGGTGCCCGCCTGCCTCACGGCGGTGTCCCGGGCGACGCGGGGAAAGCTGGGGGAGGAACTGGCGGCGGTGGCCGAACAGCTGCGTTTGGGCGCCGCTCCCGCCGAGGCGTGGCGGCGCCCGGCGCTGCCCGAGCCCCTCGCCCCGGTGGGGCGCGACCTGGCCCGGGCCGCCGACACCGGGGCACCGGTGGCCGACCTCCTGGACCGGCACGCGGTCGATCTGCGCCGGACCCTGCGGGCCCGGGGGGCGGCCCGGGTGGAGCGGCTGGGTGTGCTGGTGGTGGCGCCCCTGGGTCTGTGCTTCCTGCCCGCGTTCGTGCTGATCGGCATCGTGCCGATGGCCGCCGAGCTGCTGTCCCGGGCCCTGGGCGGTTGAAGCCCCGGGCCCGGGCGTGTGCGGGGTCGCGGTGGCGGTCGGGGTCACCCGTCCCCGGAGCCGCGCCGCCGCTGGCCCTCGTAGGGAACGGGGAAGCGGGGCCAGCCGACGGACAGGCGCAACACCGGCACAACGACGCACAGCACCGCCAGGATTCCGGTCGAGACGTTGCCGACGATCCGCAACGCCGTACCGGTCGGGGTCGGCGCCGCGGCCGTGCGGTACACCACCGTTTCGCTGACGGGCGAGGGCGCGTCCGTCGCGCGGCGTGGACTCTCCCGCGAGGGGCGGGAAGGTTCCGGGGAGGCGGGGGCCGGTGAAGGTTCGGCGCACCGCTCAGGGTCGGTGGGAGGAGCCGTTCGGCCGGAGTCCGCGAGGGGTCCGGAGCCGACGGGCGCGTCGGAGCGGAGGGGGGCGCCGGAGCGCGCGGCATCGGTGCTCCCGATGGAGTGGACCGAATCCGCCGCACCGGTGGTGTCCGTGCTGTCTTGAGGTCCGACGGCGTGGACGAGACCGGCGGAACCACGGCCGTGCACGGGGTTCTCCGGAGCGATGGAAACACTGGAGTGGTCGGCACCGACGGGATCTGTGCTCTGTGGCGCGGACGAGGCGGGGCAGGGCGGCGCGCTCCCGGGCTGGGCGGGGGCACCCAGCAGGAGAGCGCACATCAGCACGGAGACGGGGGCGGGACTCATTCCACTTCCTCGGGGGAGACGGCGGCCGGTCCGGCAAGGGAGCGCGCCCGGACGGGCCGTTCGATGAAAGACGAGGGCAGTGCGACCACCACCTCGACGGTGGAGCCGGTGAGGACGCAGGATTCGAGGGAGGCGCGGTTGGCCTCGGCGGTGTCGCGGGCCCGCGCGCAGGCCCGTTCTGTTCCGTGGACGGCCTCGGCGGCGGCGGCGAGCGCGGCCAGGTCGGCCGCGGTGGCGGCGCGGTCTCGGTCGAGCCGCGCCGCGGAGGTCGCGAGGACGGCGAGGGTGACGAACCAGAGGAGCGCCCCCAGGGCGACCCACCAGACGGTGGCGGAACCGGAGTCGGAGCGCACCGGGATCAGCTCCCGGGTTCGATGGGGACGGCGGCGCTGCCGTCCACCGGCAGGGAGATCCCCGGTCCGAACAGGAGCCGGGCACGTACGGTGACGCGGGCCATGCCCCCTTCCTCGGACAGGTGCGCGTCCGCCCCGTCGGGGGCGGCGGTCAGCGCCAGGGAGCGGGCCCGGTCGTGGGGTTCGCCGCGGGCCAGAGCACGGGCGCCCACGCGCGCCGCGTCGGCACAGGAGAGCTGGGCCGACGCGGCCTGGACGGCACCGAGGGCCACCGCCAGGACGAGCAGCAGGGAGGGCAGCACCATCGCCGCCTCCGCGGTGGCCGAGCCCCGGTCAAAAACCCGAGCCGAGCGCATTGACCACGAGATCGGTGAGGACGTCCTCGACCGCACCGCTGGTGAGCACGGCGTAGAGGACTCCGGCGAAGGCCACCGCCGCGATGGTGCAGAAGGCGTATTCGGAGGTCGTCATCCCGGCGTCCGGCGGGGGCGGCGCGGCGGCGGGCGAGGGTACGGGTGCGGACGTGATTTCGGGAGCGGACGTGTGCGCGGGAGCGGACGTGTGCGCGGGAGCGGACGTGTGCGCGGGAGCGGACGTGTGCGCGGGAGCGGACATGGCGGCCTTCCTGGTGGGGGCCGACCGGTCCGGCCCTCTTCCTCCAGGTTCGGCGGGCCGGAGCCGACACGAAAGCCCCTTCCCCAGCCTGTGGAAAACTTCCTCCGCGCCCCCGCTCTCCGCCCACAGGCCGTGGACGGCACCGGACCTCTTCCTCAGTCCTCACCGCCCGCGAGCACCTCGTCGAGCAGGCGCAGCGCACCGGCCTTGCTCAACGGCTCGTTGCCGTTACCGCACTTGGGCGACTGGATGCACGACGGGCAGCCCTGGTCGCACTCGCAGTCGGCGATGACCGCGCGGGTCGCGGACAGCCACTCTCGCGCCGCCGCGTACCCCCGTTCGGCGAAGCCCGCGCCGCCCTCGTAACCGTCGTAGACGAACACCGTCAGCCCGCCGGTGTCAGCGTGCATCGAGGTGGACACCCCGCCGATGTCCCAGCGGTCGCAGGTCGCCAGCAGCGGCAGCAGTCCGATCGCGGCGTGCTCGGCGGCGTGGGCGGCGCCCAGCAGCCCCACGTCCTCCCGGCGCAGCCGCTCCTCGCCTTCGGCGGGCAGCGTCCACCAGACCGCGCGGGTGTCGAGGGTGCGCTCGGGCAGGTCCAGCGACTGCTCCCCCAGGACCGAACCGGTGCGCACGTCCCTGCGCAGGAAGCCGACCACCTGGCGCACCACCTGCACCTCACCGAAGTACACGGTGGCACCGCCCGGCCACTGCTCCCGGCGCAGCACCGAACGGACCGTGATGTCGGTGGTGTCGCGCGCCCACGTGCTGTAGGGCGGCTCCGCGGGGCGGACCAGGGCGACGCCCTCGTCGAGGTCGAGGTCGTCGACCAGGTAAGTGTCCCCCTGGTGCAGGTACACCGCGCCGGGGTGGACGGTGCCGTGGGCGGCGGGCTCGTCCACCTCGCCGAGCAGTTGGCCGCTGCCGGTGTCGACGATCTGCACGGGCGGCCCGCCCGACCCGCGGATATCGGCCAGGTCGCTGGCCCGTTCATTACTTGTCCAGAACCAGCCCCGTGGACGCCTCCGCAGCAGGCGGCGCTCGACGAGTTCGGCGAGCCGTCCCTCGGTCGTCGCTCCGAAGAGGTCGAAGTCATCCTTGGTGATCGGCAGTTCCTGGGCGGCCGCGCACAGGTGCGGCCCCAGGATGTGCGGGTTTTCCGGATCGAGGACGGTGGCTTCTACGGGCCGGCCGAAAATGGCCTCCGGGTGGTGCGCCAGGTAGGTGTCCAAAGGGTCGTCGCGGGCGATGAACACCGCGAGCGCGTCCTCGCCGCGCCGCCCGGCGCGGCCGGCCTGCTGCCACAGCGACGCGAGGGTCCCCGGCCACCCGGCGATGAGCACCGCGTCCAGGCCGCTGATGTCCACCCCCAGTTCCAGGGCGTTGGTGCTGGCCAGGCCGAGGATCTCACCCGAGCGCAGGGCCTCCTCCAGCTCGCGGCGCTCCGAGGCCAGGTATCCGCCCCTGTAGGCGGCGACCCTCCCGGCCAAGGCGTGGTCGCCGCGCTCGGACAGCAGGCGCTGGGTTGTCAGCGCGACCACCTCCGCACCCTGACGGGAGCGGACGAACACCAGGGTGCGCACACCGTCGCGTACCAGGTCGGCGAGCATCTCGGCGGCCTGCGAGGGCGCCGTCCTGCGGATCGGCGCCCCGTGCTCGCCAGTCAGGTCGGTCAGTTCCGGCTCCACCAGCGCCACGGACACCCCCGGACGCGGGGAACCGTCCCGGCTGACCGCCGTGACGGGCACACCGGTCAGCCGGGTGGCGCTCTCGGCGGGACTGCCGGAGGTGGCCGAGGCGAGCACGAACACCGGACGCGACCGGTAGCGGGCGCACACGCGGCGCAGCCGACGCAGGATCTGCGCGACGTGTGAACCGAAAACCCCCCGGTATCGGTGCGCCTCGTCGATCACCACGTAGCGCAGCCGGCGCAGGAAGCGCGCCCACGCCCCGTGCCGGGGCAGGATGCCGTGGTGCAGCATGTCCGGGTTGGTGAGCACGTAGTTGCCGTGCTCGCGCACCCAGGAGCGCTCCTCCGACGAGGTGTCGCCGTCATAGACGGCTGTCCGCATCCCAGGCAGGGAGAGGTCCGTTATCCACCGCAGCTGATCCTGGGCGAGCGCCTTGGTCGGGGAGAGGTAGAGCACGGTTCCGCCCGCGTCAACCGCGTCCACAGCGGGTAGGAGGAAGCCCAGTGACTTTCCCGAGGCGGTGCCCGTGGCTATGATCACATCACGGCCCGAACGTGCGAGGTCGGCGGCTTCGGCCTGGTGGGACCACGGTCCCGTGATCCCCCTGTCGGCGAGCCGTTCGACCAGGTGGGGCGCGGTCCACACCGGCCAATCCCCGCTCACCCCGTCGTTGCGGGCCACGTGCTCGATGTGGGTCACCTGCGGGTACCGGGTATCGTCACGCCACACACCGGGAAGCACGGGCTCCGGTCGGCTCATCCGAGACCCTCCTCACTGGTACGCGTTCGAGGCCCGCAGGCGCCTCCCACCCAAGGGTGGAGCACTGGGACATTGGTTTCAGTGTGACATCCGGGGGAACAGTGGCGCGGTGTCACGGTTTTTCTGTGCATCACAGGAAGACGCACTCGACACGCGTGGTTGAATGCGTGCTGGTGGGGTAACGCCCGGCAGAGATCATTCGCGTTTTTCGCGGTTCGGCGCTGGAGGACTAGTGGACTTGAAGCTTGATCATTACACCGAGGGCGACACCGAGATCGTCGTCGTTGAGGGTGAGATCGATGTCTATACCGCGCCCCGGCTCCGCGAGCTGCTGATCGACCTGGTCAACAAGGGCAACTTCCACCTCGTGGTCAACATGGAGAAGGTGGAGTTCCTGGACTCGACGGGCCTCGGTGTGCTCGTGGGCGGGCTCAAGCGCGTCCGGGCCCACGACGGGACCCTCGACCTGGTCTGCACCCAGGAGCGCATCCTGAAGATCTTCCGGATCACCGGTCTGACCAAGGTCTTCGGTATCCACGACTCGGTGCAGGAAGCCATCGACAAGCGTTCCGCGAAGTAGCCCCGAGCGAGCGATGGCAACCATCACGCTCACGATCAGCGCGCTCCCCGCTCACGTGCGCACGGCGCGGCTCATGGCCGCCACCGTGGCGCGGCGGGCGGGTATCGCCGCCTCAGCGATCGACGAGATCAGGCTGGCGGTCGGTGAGGCGTGTTCCCGGGCGGTGGCGGCGCACAAGCTGCACTGCCCCACACAGCCGATCCTGCTCCAGCTGATCGACGGCAGCGGGCCTGATCCGGCGTCGGAGTCCCGCACCGATGCCACGAGCAGCATCCTGCGCGCCAACGGGAGCGCGACGCAACGTTTCGAGGTCGTCGTCTCCGACCGTGCTCCCGCCAAGGACACGGAGGAGCCCGCCAACCCTTCCCTGCTCGACGGGCTCTTCCTGGACGGTGAGGACACGCCTCCCGGCGGGATCTCCGGGTTCTCCCCGGGACTGGGCCTGGCGGTCATCACGGGCCTGGCCGACGAGGTGAAGATCGACCCCAGCGACCGGGGGACCGTGGTGCGGATGAGCTGGCCGCTGGCCACGGAGCACTCGCCCGACCCGAGCTCCAACTAGGGCCGACCGGGCCGGTACCCGAACGCTCACGAGGGCGCCTCCCCGCGGGGAGGCGCCCTCGGTGCGTCACGGGGCCGCCCGCCGCGCCGACGGGCGCGTGGTGACCGCGGGGCCCGCGCCGACGCGCCCGGGGGTCCCGGGTCGGCCGTAGGGCCTGGATCGGCCGTAGGGCTCGGGGGCCGGAAGGCGGGCACCACGGTGCCGACCCGCACCCGGGGGCCCTGTACATCCAGTCAACCGCCTCCCGCACGCCCCCGAAAGCCCCGGACGCGCCCTGTGGACGACGGAGCCGCGCGGTCAGTCGCAGGCCTGGGAGGAGACCAGCTCGTTGTTCTCCAAGCCGCTCAGGGCGTTCTCCGCGACCTCGTCGGCGGTGAGCACGTAGCCCGTCTCGGGCTCGTTCGTGGCTGCGGCGAAGACCACCCCGTACACGGTGCCGTCCGGCGACAGCAGCGGGCCGCCGGAGTTGCCCGGGCGCACCACGGCGCGCACCTGGTAGATCTCCCGGCTCACCTGCTGGGAGTGGTAGAAGTCCGGCCCCTGCGCCGTCTGGCGGGCGCGGACGCGCGCCGGGACTGCCGTGAAGCCGCTGTTGCGCGGGAAGCCCGCCACGACCGCGTCGCCGCCCTGCGGGGCCTCGTGGTCGAACTCCAGCGGCTCCAGGTCCAGGCCCGGCACGTGCAGCACGGCCAGGTCCTGCTGGGCGTCGAAGAGCACCAGTGTGGCGTCGAGCTGGTATCCCTCCCGGGTGACCACCCGCAGGTCGTCGGTGACCCCGGCGACCACGTGCGCGTTGGTCATGATCCGGTCCTCCGCGTAGGCGAAGCCGGTCCCCTCCACCCGGCGCTGGCAGGAGGGCGCGGTGCCCAGCACCTTGACCACGCTGCGGCTCGACTCGATCAGCTCCGGGGTGGTGAGCACGTCCGGGTCCGGCGGCTCCACCTCGGCGAGCTCACCGGTGCCCAGGCCGCTGAACACCTGCGGGAAGGCGCTCTGGTCCACGATCCGGCGAAACGTGGAGAACCCGCTGTGGGCGGCCTCGGGCATCAGCGTGTCCACCGAGTGGAGGATGCGCGAGTCCCTGACCTGTCCCGCGACGAACGGCAGCGCCGAATTGGCGACCGTGCTGCCGATGAACCAGGCCACGAGCAGCACCGACAGGCCGCTGACCAGTGCGCCGCCGATGGCGTCCAGGACCCGCGCCGAGTCCCACGTCACCTTGTTGCGGACCAAGGTGCCCAGGTAGGAGAGCAGGAACTGGCCGAGCGCCGCGGACAGGAACACCACGGCGATCGCCAGCAGCGCCTGCCTGCCGGGGTCGTCCACCCACGCCTGGATGGGCTGCGGGGCCGTCAGGGCGGCGAGGACGCCCCCGCCGACGAAGCCCGCGAAGCTGAAGACACCGACGATGAAACCCTGTCGGTACCCCGTCACCGCGAACAGCAGCAGCAGGACGACCAGGATCACGTCGAGCACATTGCCCTCCAAGAGTGAGCGCTAACCGACCGGCCGCAGGCCCTGCGGGGTTGCTTCGAACACATCGGTGAGACCCCCGTCGCGCCAGGGGAGTTCCCAACCGCCCAGGGCGAGCAGGCTGTCGATCACCGCGCCCGTGAAGCCCCACACGAGCATCCCCTCCACACGGAAGCCGGGCCCCCAGCGCGGCCCGGCCCCGTAGCGCACCTTGACCCGGTTGGCCGGGTCGGCGAGGTCTGCGACGGGCACGCGGGAGACCGCGGCGACCTCGCCCAGGTCGGTCGGCCGCACCTCGCTGGGCTCGCGCCACCAGCCCAGGACGGGCGCCACCCGGAAGTCGCTGAAGCTCAGGTACAGCTCGGGGAGGCGACCGACGACGTCGACCCCCTCGGGGAGGAGCCCGGTCTCCTCGGCGGCCTCGCGCAGCGCCGCGGCCTCCGGGGAGGCGTCTGAGGGCTCGATCCGGCCGCCGGGGAAGGCGGGCTGTCCGGCGTGGCGGCGCAAGCCCTCACTGCGCTGGATGAGGAGGAGGTCGGGGCCCCCGGGCCCCTCGCCGAAGAGGATGAGGACGGCGGACTCGCGCCCTCCCTCGGCGGGCGGCCGCATGGGCGGCGGCACGGTCATCGTCTCGGCGGCGTCCGCTAGCGCGGCCAGCCAGAGCGGGGTCGAGTTCATGCGGGGAACCTGTTCCGGGAGTCGTCGCGCCGTCGGTGGGTCGGAGGGGCCGTGCGCCGGGCTCCTCGCGGGGCTGCGGGGCCCGCGCCCGGGGGAGCGCCGCGCGAGGGAGCGCGTCGTTCCCGGGGAGTCGTCACGTCGTCGGACCTCCCCCGGCACCGGCGGGCGGGGGTACCGCCGTCATGCGGGGCGCCGCGGACCGGGATGCCCGCCACGGGGCCGAGGGGCTCACACTCACGTGCTCAGGGTACAAACCTCCGACGCCTGCTCCCGATGCCCGCCCGGCAGCCCCGAGCGTTCGGCGCACCACCGGGCTTACGGAGGGGCCGCCCGGCACCGGGTCGGCGCCCCGCGCGCCCGGGCGGCCCCGGGGTCTCAGGAGAAGGAGCGCATCCGCAGCAGCTTGGTCGCGGTGGCGGTGTCCGTGGGCCCCTCGCCGAAGGAGGGGCACAGGCGGGCCAGGCCGCAGGCCCCGCACGCGGGCTTGCGGGAGTGGCAGACGCGGCGGCCGTGCCAGATGACGCGGTGGGAGAGCATCGTCCAGTCCCGGCGCGGGAAGAGCGCGCCGATCTCGTGCTCTACCTTGACCGGGTCCTCCTCGTCGGTCCACCCGAAACGACGGACAAGCCGCCCGAAATGGGTATCAACGGTGATACCGGGCACATCGAAGGCGTTACCGAGCAGTACGTTTGCGGTCTTTCGCCCTACACCGGGTAGTTTGACCAGGTCGGAGAGTTTCCTCGGAACCTCTCCACCGTGTCGTTCGCACAGTTCCTGCCCGAGTCCGATGAGGCTGTTGGCCTTGGCCCGGAAGAAGCCGGTCGAGCGGATCATCTCCTCCAACTCCGCCCGCCGCGCCGAGGCGTAGCCCTCCGCGTCGGGGTAACGGGCGAAGAGGGCTGGGGTGACCTGGTTGACCCGCTTGTCCGTGCACTGGGCGGACAGGATCGTCGCGACCAGCAGTTCCAGGGGGGTCGTGAAGTTCAGTTCGCAGTGGGCGTCCGGGTACGACTCGATGAGCTCCCGGTACATCCTGCGGGCGCGGCGGACCAGCGCGAGCCGGCTCTCACCGGTGGGCGTGGGCGTCGGCTCGGTCGCGTCTGGTGTGTCACGGGGCATCATCACAGGGTAGGCGTCCCGTTGAGGGGGCGGCCCCCGGCCCGGCGCCCGTGTCCGCGCGGCCGCCGGAGGCGGGGCCGCGCCGCCGGCGACGAACGGAGCTATGTAACCAATGTCCGGTAGCGCGGCGCGGACAGCCCTGGTACAGAACTGATGACGGCTAGGATCGCAGGGGCTGACGTCGGCTGTTGTGGGCAGTTGTCTCTCGGCGGACAAGCCGGGATCACGACCCGGTTTCACACCCGGGTGCGATATACGTCACACTGTTGGCGGTCAGGTTTTAGGAGGACGTGTGGTGGACGAGATCAACGAGGTGCTGCGGAAGGCCCCTCTGTTCGAGGCGCTGGACGAGGAGGACACGGCCGCACTCCGCTCCTCGGTGAACGAGGTGCGTCTCGGCCGCGGCCAGACCCTGTTCGGCGAGGGTGACGAGGGCGACCGCCTGTACGTCATCCTCAGCGGGAAGGTGAAGCTGACCCGCACGGCCGTGGACGGCCGCGAGAACCTGCTCGGGGTGCTCGGCCCCAGCGAGATGTTCGGCGAGCTGTCGCTGTTCGACCCGCGCCCGCGCACCGCGAGCGCCGTCGCGGTCACCGACTCGGTGCTCGCGGGGCTGGGCCACGACGACCTGCGCCCGTTCCTGTCCAGCCGCCCGCAGGTGTCGCTCCAGCTTCTCAAGGCGCTGGCCGCCCGGCTGCGCCGGACCAACGACGTGATGGCCGACCTCGTCTTCACCGACGTGCCCGGCCGCGTCGCCAAGGCGCTGCTGGAGCTGGCCGACAAGTTCGGCAAGGAGGGCGAGGACGGGCTGCACGTCCACCACGACCTCACCCAGGAGGAGCTCGCCCAGCTTGTCGGCGCCTCCCGTGAGACGGTCAACAAGGCCCTCGCCGAGTTCGCCCTGCGCGGCTGGCTGCGGATCGAGGCCAAGGCCGTCGTCCTGCTCGACGTCGAGCGGATGCGCCGCCGCGCCCGCTAGGTCGTGCCCCTCGGGCGGGGACTCCCGGGGGCGCCGACGTTCGCGCCCCGTGCCGGGGCTCCCCGGGCCTGAACGCTGTGTGGCCGCTCCCCCTGCGGGGTGGGCGGCCACAGCCGTGTCCGGAGCCCTCCGCGCCCGGCGCCACGAAGCACGGGGGCCGCAGCGCCCCGGCCCCCGGACCGGGGGAGCGCGCGCCGCTCAGGCCTCGACGCCCTCGGGCAGTTCGCCGCGCGCCGAGAGGTAGCGCAACTGGGCGCGCACCGACGAGGCGGCCGCGAACCGGATCTGCTCGGTGACGTCGGGGTAGACGCGGTCGACGATCTGCTCGACCACGGTCGCCCCCGCGCGCACGGCGTCCAGGACCTGCCCGAGGCGCGACTCGCGATGGTCGACGTAGGAGTCCAGCACCGTCGACGGGGCCGTGATGATCGGGCCGTGGCCGGGCAGCAGGGTGCGCACGTCGTGCTGGCGCACCAGGGAGCGCAGCCGGTACAGCGACTCCATGTAGGGGCCCAGCCCGTCGTCGCCGTCGATCACCGTGGTGCCGTGGCCCAGGACCGTGTCGCCGGTCAGGATGGTGTTGTCGGCCTCCACCATCAGGCAGACGGAGTCCTCGGTGTGACCGGGGGTGGCGATCACCCGCACTCGCAGGCCGTCGGCCTCCAGGACCTCTCCGTCGGACAGGCCGCGTCCGCCGACCCTGGCCCCCGGGTCGACCGCGTGCACGGGGGCTCCGGTCAGCTCCGAGAAGTACCGGGCGCCCTCCCCG
Source organism: Nocardiopsis sp. RV163 (assembly GCF_001029525.1). NCBI lineage: Bacteria > Bacillati > Actinomycetota > Actinomycetes > Streptosporangiales > Nocardiopsidaceae > Nocardiopsis > Nocardiopsis sp. RV163. The sequence continues at coordinate 38,598 of NZ_LEKI01000007.1, forward strand.
TGGTCGGGGTGGCGGTGGGTCACCACGGCCATCAGCACCTGGGCGCCCTGCTCCTGCACGGTCCGCGCCACGCGCTCCAGGTGGCGTTCGTCGTGGGGGCCGGGGTCGACCACCACGACCCCGCGCGCGCCCGGCTCCCGCAGGATCCAGGTGTTGGTGCCCTCCAGCGTCATCGGGCCGGGGTTGGGGCACAGCACACAACTGGCGCGCAGTGTCCCGGAACCGTCGATCCTCATCGCACCTCGCTTCGCTCGCCGAACCGGTCCGGGGCGCGGCCGGGGGATCCGGCACGCGCGGCCCCGCCGCCCGGCGGCCCCTCAGGGGATGGCGTCGGGCCTCGGGAGGGGGTAGTCCACCCCGTTCGGCGCCAGGACGCGCAAATGGCCGCCGATCTTCCGGACAACCGGCTCAATGGGGACGATATCCCGTCGGGCCTCCCGCACTCCCCGGAGGGTCCGGCACTCCGCGAGTTCGGCGCAGTTCACGACCGTGGGCGGCAGCATCGGCATCCGGCCCGCCTCCCACTCGCCGCGGACGGCGACGGGGTCGGTCCACCGGGTGAGGTCGGCCTCGCCGCCGACGTCGCGCGAGGCCTGCCCCGGGGGGAGCTCGGCCGCGAAGAACCAGGTGTCGTAGCGGCGCGGTTCGGCCCTCGGGGTGATCCAGCGCGACCACGCGCGCAGCCACTCCGATCGGAGCACGAGGCCGCGCCGGGTCAGGACCTCGGTGAAGGACCGGGAGCGGTCGACCAGCCCGAGCCGGTCACGCTCCCAATCCTCGGAGGTGGTGTCGAGCGTGACGGCCTCCTCGCCCGCGCGCCCGGGTTCGCCGGCCAGCAGGACGCCGGTCTCCTCGAAGGTCTCGCGGACCGCGGCGCACACCAGCGCCCGGGCCATGCGCACGTCGGTGCCCAGCGTGCGCGCCCACTCCTCGGGGCCGGGGCCGGTCCAGGGCAGGTCGCCGTCGGCGTCGCGCGCGTCCACCCCGCCGCCCGGGAAGACGTAGGCGCCCGGGGCGAACCCCATGGAGCGGACCCTGCGCATGAGCAGGACCTCCACGGGTCCGTCCGCGCCCCCGTCCCGGACGCCGCCGCGGGGGCGCAGGAGCATGACCGTGGCTGCCGGGCGGGGCGCGACGGCGCCGCCGGGCACGGAGCCGCCCGGTGCCGCACCCCCGTGCCCGCTGCCCTCGCCTGCCGGGACGTCGCGCATCGGCGTACCCTCCTCCTCGGGGACAGAGCGCCGCGAAACGGGGGCCGCCGCCCCGGAAGGGGGCGACCCGCTCAGCGGACCTCGACGATCATCTCAACCTCGACCGGCGCGTCCAACGGCAGGGCGGCCACGCCCACGGCGGCGCGCGCGTGAACACCTGCGTCGCCGAAGACCTCGGCCAGCAGGTCGCTGGCCCCGTTCAACACGCCGGGCTGTCCGGTGAAGTCGGGGGTGCTGGCCACGAAGCCGCCCACCTTGACCACGCGGACCACGCCGGACAGCTCGCCGATCTCGGCGCGCACCGCGGCCACCGCGTTCAGCGCGCACCGCGCGGCGAGCTCCTTGGCCGTCTCCGGGGTGACCTCGGCGCCGACCTTGCCCGTGGCGGGGAGCTTCCCGTCCACGAACGGGAGCTGGCCGGACACGTAGACGTGGTCGCCGCTGCGCACCGCGGGCGTGTACGACGCGACCGGCGCGGCCACCTCGGGCAGGGTCAGGCCCAGCTCGGCGATCCGCTCCTCCGGGGTGGCCATCACAGCTCCCGCTTCATGTACGCGACGTACTGCTGGTTGCGGGGGTCGGTGCCCTCCGGCAGCGGAGCGGGCACGACGGAGACGAGCTCCCAGCCGTCGGCGCCCCAGTTGTCCAGGATCTGCTTGGTGGCGTGCGACAGCAGCGCCACCGTCTGGTACTCCCACTTGCTCATGCGTCCCTCACCCTTGCTCTCTCACCGGCGGACCGCCCCACGGCGGGGCGCCGCACGTCAACGCCGCCACCTTACTCATCCGCGCGCCCTCGCGTACCCACCGCGGCACCGCTCCCGGCCCCGCTTGGAACGCCCGCATAGACTGCCTGGAGTGAGCGAGAGCGAGCACGGACCCAAGCCTCCGGGAGAGGCCTGCGCGGGAGCACGACTGCACATCGTCACCGGCAAGGGCGGGACCGGCAAGACCACGGCCGCCGCCGCGCTGGCCCTGGCGCTGGCCTCCGGCGGCGCGAGGGTGCTCCTGGCCGAGGTGGAGGGCCGCCAGGGCGTCGCCACCCTCCTCGGCAGCCCGCCGCTGCCCTACGAGGAGCGGGAGATGATGGCAGCGCCCGGCGGCGGCAGTGTGAGCGTGCTGGCGGCCGACGCCGAGGCGGCGCTGCTGGAGTACCTGGAGATGTTCTACGGGATGCGCCGGGCGGGCCAGGCGCTGAACCGGCTGGGCGCCGTGGACTTCGCCACCACCATCGCCCCGGGGCTGCGCGACGTCCTGCTCACCGGCAAGGCCACCGAGGCGGTGCGGCGCCGCCGGGGCGGCCGCCGCAGGTCCGCCGAGGGAGCGCCGACGGCCCCCTTCCACTACGACGCGGTGGTGATGGACGCACCGCCCACCGGCCGGATCGCCCAGTTCCTCAACGTGAACTCCGAGGTGGCGGGGCTGGCCCGCGTGGGGCCGATCCGCAACCACGCCGACAGGGTCATGGAGGTCATCCGCTCGGGGCAGACCCGTGTGCACTTCGTGTCCCTGTTGGAGGAGATGCCCGTCCAGGAGACCCGGGACGGGATCGCCGAGGTCGGCGGGCTGGGGCTCAACGTCGGCGCGGTGCTGGTGAACATGGTGCGGCGGACGCTGCTGGACGAGGCCGACCTCGTCGCCGCGGCGGATGGGGAGACCGACCTGGACGCGCTGGCCGCCGGGCTGAAGGAGGCGCGTGTGGATGACGCGCGGGAACTCGCGGCGTCCCTGGCCGCCGAACTGCGCGCCCACGCCCTTCGGGTGCGGCTGGAGCGCCGGATGCGTTCGGACCTGGAGGGTCTGGGCCGCCCGCTGCTGGAGCTGCCGCTGCTGGAGGGCGGTGTGGACCGCGCCGCGCTGGACTCCATGGCACGGCGGCTGGTCGAGCAGGGGGTGCGGCTGTGAGCGCGGCGGTGGAGGCCGGGCGCCTGGACGTGGACGCCCTCGTGGACGACCGCGGCACGCGGATCATCGTGTGCTGCGGCGCGGGCGGGGTCGGCAAGACCACGACGGCCGCGGCGCTGGGGCTGCGCGCCGCCGAGCGCGGGCGGCGGGCCGTGGTGATCACCGTGGACCCGGCGCGGCGGCTGGCCCAGTCCCTCGGGTTGGAGTCGCTGGACGACACGCCGCGGCCGGTCCCGCTGCCGGAGGGGTCGGGCGGCAGCCTGCACGCGATGATGCTCGACATGAAGCGGACCTTCGACGAGGTCGTCAGGGAGCACGCGGACCCCGAGCGGGCCCGGCAGATCCTGGCCAACCCCTTCTACCAGACCCTCTCCACGAGCTTCTCGGGTACGCAGGAGTACATGGCCATGGAGAAGCTGGGCCAACTGCGCCAGTCGGGGGACTGGGACCTGATCGTGGTGGACACCCCGCCCAGCCGGTCCGCGCTGGACTTCCTGGACGCGCCGAAGAGGCTCGGCCGCTTCCTGGACGGGCGTCTGATCCGCTTCCTGAGCGCCCCGGCCAGCACGGGTGCCTTCCGGCTGATCGGCGCCGGGTTCAACCTGGTGACCTCGGCGGTCAGCAAGGTCGTGGGCGCCCAGCTCCTCGACGACCTGCGGTCGTTCGTCGCCGCGTTCGACACGGTGTTCGGCGGTTTCCAGAAGCGCGCCGAGCGCACCTACCGGTTGCTCCAGGCACCGGGGACGGCCTTCGTGGTGGTGGCCGTGCCGGACACGGACGCGATGCGCGAGGCGGCCTACTTCGTGGAGCGGCTGGCCACCGACGCCATGCCGCTGGCCGGGCTGGTGGTCAACCGGACGCATCCGCTGCCGGAGGGGGCGGGCGGAACCCTGGACACGCGCGAGGCGGTCGCCGCTGCGGAGGCGCTGGAGCGCTCGGGCACGCGGACGCCGGCCTCGGCGGCCCTGCGGCTGCACACGGAGAGGGTGCGCACGCGCGGGCGCGAGGTACGGCTGAGGGACGCCCTGCTGGCGGAGCACGGCGGTGTGCGCGTGGCCGAGGTGTCGGCCATGCCGGAGGACGTGCACGACCTGGCGGGGCTGCGCGACGTCGGCGAGGAGCTGGCGGGCCGGGGCCGTTAGGGCGTTGCCGGAACTCAGGCCGCCGAGGTGCGCTCGGCGTGCTCGGCGGCGTAGCTGGCGAGGTCGACGTCACGCTCCCTGAGGGCCGCCGCCAGGAGCGGGCCCCAACTGGTGACGCCGGGGTGCTTGCGCAGCAGGGCGCGGCGCTCGCGTTCGGTCATGCCGCCCCAGACGCCGAACTCGACCCGGTTGTCGAGGGCGTCGGTCAGGCAGTCGGTGCGTACCGGGCACTCCCTGCAGATGAGTTTGGCGCGGTGCTGCGCCGCGCCCTGGACGAACAGCGCGTCGGGGTCCACCCGTCGGCACAGCGCCCTGGTCGTCCACTGGTCGGTCCACATGCCTCTACTCCCCTGTGCGCACCCGGTCCCCGCGCCAGCGGATCCGGCCCCGGGGCACGCGCGTGCCCCGGCCGGAGGGGAGAACACCGTGGGCTCCCGCTGCCGCGTGGGGTGCGGTGGTCGACGCCCGCCCCTGTTGCCTAGAAGTTACGGATTCGTTCGCCGCGCCAACAGAACCCGATGGGCCCCCTTCACGTCTCACCAATATGGCCCGCTCGGGCCATTGCGTGGGGGCCCGGTGGCTCTCCGCATCGGACGGGGTGGGCGTGCCGCGCCGCCGAACCGGTCAGTGCCCGGCCTGCGACAGGCATGAAAAGATGGCATGGGGGCACAGCCCGCGGTACGCGGGTCATTTCGGCGCGTTCGCGCACTATCCGTTCCACATCGGACCACTTAGCACGTACGTGGTCACCTAGTCTGATGGGGTGGGTCAGGGGACATTGCTTCAAAGAATCAGCCAACTGGTCGTCGTCGGCGTCGTCGCTGGACTCCTCGTCGCCGCGCTCGCCCTCCCCGCCGTCGGGGGACTGGGCATCACGGCGCGCAACGTGGCCAGCGGCTTCCTGGAGATGCCCAGCAATCTGGAGACTCCGCCGCCTCCTCAGAGATCGACGATCTATGACAGCGAGGGCGGCGTCATCGCGGAGATCTTCGACCAGAACCGCGAACTCGTCGAAATCGAGGACATCTCGCCGGTCATGGTCGACGCGATCCTCGCCATCGAGGACGCCCACTTCTACGAGCACGGCGGCATGGACGTGTCGGGCACGCTGCGCGCCGCGCTCCGCACGCTCAACGGCGACACCCAGGGCGCGTCCTCCATCACCCAGCAGTACGTCAAGAACGTCCAGATCGAGGCGGCCACCACCCAGGAGGAGCTGGAGGAGGCCTCCGAGACGACGATCGCCCGCAAGATCCGGGAGCTGCGCTACGCCGTCGCCCTGGAACAGCGGATGAGCAAGGACGAGATCCTCGAGGGCTACCTCAACATCGCCTACTTCAGCGACGGCGCCTACGGGGTCGAGTCCGCCGCGCAGCACTTCTTCCAGGTGCCCGCCAGCGACCTGGAGCTCCACCAGGCCGCCACCATCGCGGGCCTGGTCCGCTACCCCTACCTCTACAACCCCCGTTTCTTCCCCGAGCAGACCACCGACCGCCGCAACGTCGTGCTCGACCGCATGGCGGCCACCGGTGCCATCACCGAGGCGGAGGCCGAGGAGGCCAAGCAGGTCCCGATGGAGGTGGAGGTGTCCACCCCGCCCAACGGCTGCGTGCCCAGCGACCAGCCGTTCTTCTGCGACTACGTGGTCCAGGAGATCGAGAAGGACGAGCGCTTCGGCCAGAACGAGACCGAGCGGGCGCGCTGGCTGCGCACCGCCGGACTCCAGATCCACACCACGCTCGACCCGCAGACCCAGGTGTCGGCGCAGGAGGCCGTGGACGAGTGGGTCCCGCGCGAGAACGAGTCCCGCAAGGTGGCCGCCGAGGTGGTCATCCAGCCGGGCACCGGCCACATCCTGGGCATGGTGCAGAGCCGCAACTACGGGCCCGACGAGAGCAAGCTCGGCGAGACCTCCATCAACTTCGCCACCGACGCGGACCGGGGCGGCAGCAGCGGCTTCCAGGCGGGTTCCACCTTCAAGGCGTTCACACTGGCGGCGGCGCTGGCCGAGGGGATGCCGTTCGGCACCTCGTTCAACTCACCGGCCAGTGTGACCGTCTCCGGGCAGCGCAGCTGTAACGGCGGCAGCCTGAGCCCCTGGTCCCCCAGCAACTCCGGTGACACCAACTCCAACACCACGCACAACATGATGACCGGGACGAGGGCCTCGTCCAACACCTACTTCGCGCAGCTCCAGGCGCGGGTGGGCATCTGCGACGTGATGGAGATGACCGAGGACCTGGGGCTGCGGCGCGCGGACGGCACTCTGTTCACCGAGAACGAGAGGACGCTGGCCAACAGCAGCTTCACTCTGGGCAGCGAGGAGGTCTCCCCGCTGCGGGTTGCCAACGCCTACTCGGTCTTCGCCTCGGGCGGAATCCTGTGCGAGCCGCAGGCCATCACCAAGATCATCGACCAGCACGCGCACGAGACGATCGAGATCGAGCCCGAGTGCGAGCGGGTGATCGACGAGGAGGTGGCCGACGGGGTCAGCTACCTGCTGGAGCAGCCCTTCAACGGCGGCACCGCGGCATCACTGGGCATCGGCCGTCCGGCGGCGGGCAAGACCGGTACCACCGACGGCTCGGCCGCGGCCTGGTTCGCCGGGTTCACACCGCAGATGGCCGGTGCGGTCTTCGTCGGCGACCCGCGTGGCCCGCAGCAGTACCCGCTGCGCAACGTCACCATCGGCGACCGGTACTACGGGGTGGTGTACGGGGCGACGATCCCGGGCCCGATCTGGCAGGAGACCATGCGCGGCGCCCACGAGGGCCTGGACGTCGAGCAGCTTCCGTCGCCGCCGTCGCAGTTCGGCTCCACGTCGGCCCCGCGCACGGAGGAGGACGCCAGCCCGGCCAGTGACGACGGCGGCGTGCCGGACGTGATCGGCCGATCCGAGCCGGAGGCGGTGAGCGCCCTGGAGGCGGCGGGCTACACGGTGAACGTGTCCTCGACCCGGGTCCGCTCCCCCGAGCCCGAGGGGACCGTGGCCGCGGTCAACCCGGACCCGGGGACGCGGCTGCCGGAGGGGGCCACGGTCAACGTGTTCCTCAGCAGCGGGGGCGGAACCGCCAGCGGGCCGGAGGACGACGAGGACTGGTTCCCGGTCGCGCCCGCGTCGAACTCCCCCGGCCGGGAGGACGACTGAGGCCTGACACGCGAAGGGGCGGCGGTGCGTGCACCGCCGCCCCTTCGCGTTCCCGCCGTTCCCGCGTGGGGCACGGCCCGTCCAGGCCTTTTCCGGCCGATTCAGGTCATCCGGCGAGCTGGCGCTTGACCTCGGCGGCCACGCGGGCGCCTTCCGCCCGACCGGCGATCCTGGGGTTGACGACCTTCATGACCTGGCCCATGGCGCGGGGGCCGTCGGCGCCGGTCTCGGTGACGGCCTCGGCCACCAGAGACGACAGCTCCTCGTCGGTGAGCTGCTTGGGCAGGTAGTCGGAGATGACCTCGCTCTCGGCCCGCTCGGCCGCGGCCTGCTCGGGCCGGTCTCCCTTGTCGAACGCCTCGGCCGCCTCACGGCGCTTCTTGGCCTCCCGGGTGAGCAGACGGGTGATCTCGTCGTCGCCGAGGGAGCGCGAGGTGCTGCCGGCGGCCTCCTCGGTGGAGATGGCGGCCAGGACCATGCGCAGGGTGCCGGTGCGCACCTTGTCACGCGCCTTGATGGCGGTGGTCAGGTCGTTCTTGAGACGGGCTTTGAGTTCGGACATGAGCCGATCCTACGGCGGGGCGTCACGGGGCCACCAACGGTTTGCGCGCGCGGACGCCGTTCGGGCAGAGCTCACATCCGTGCGGCGGCCCGCGACGGGGATTCGCACACGCGTGCTCCGTGGATCTGCGACGATCTCTGTGACGACGAAGGAGGGCGATGGGCGCCGACAACAGACGAATCCTGCGCCGAGTGGGGCGCGCGGCCGCGATCACGGGCGCCGTCGGAGCGGCGGGGCTGGTCTACGCCTCGGTCATCGAGCGCAACTGGTTCCGGCTGCGCCGTTACGAGCTGCCCCTGCTGCCCCCCGGCAGCCCGCGACTGCGGATCCTGCACCTGTCCGACGCGCACCTGACGCCCGGCCGGAAGATGCTCATCGAGTGGATCCGGGGGCTGGAGGCCCACGAGCCGGACCTCGTGGTCAACACGGGCGACTCGCTGGCGCACCCGGACGCGGTGGGGCCGTTCACGGAGGCCCTGGGGCCGCTGCTGGACCGGCCGGGCGCGTTCGTGTACGGGTCCAACGACCTGTTCTCGCCGCAGCCGAAGAACCCGGCCCGCTACCTGTGGCGGACCAGCAAGACCGACTACAACAAGCGCCGGACGCCGGACCTGCCCTGGCGCGAGCTGGGCGAGGCCATGTCCGCGGCCGGGTGGCTGGACCTGAACAACCGCAGGGGCGGGCTGAAGGCGGGCGGACTCGACGTCGCCCTGGCCGGGGTGCACGACTCGCACATCAAACTGGACAGGTACGAGGAGGTCGCCGGACCTGCCGACCCGTCGGCGGACCTGCGCCTGGGCGTGCTGCACTCGCCGGAGCCGTCCAACCTGGACCGGTTCGCGGCCGACGGCTACCAGCTCCTCCTGGCCGGGCACACGCACGGCGGCCAGCTCTGCCTGCCGTTCTACGGGACCCTGGTCACGAACTGCGGGATCGACCGCAAACGCGCCTGGGGACTGCACGAGTACGGGGACGCGTGGCTGCACGTGTCCGGCGGCCTGGGCACCTCCCCGTACGCCCCGGTGCGGTTCTGCTGCCGCCCGGAGGCCTCACTGCTGGACCTCGTGGCCTCCTCCTGACCCCCCTCGGCGCTCCGGCCGGAAACCGTGCGCGAGCACTCCCGGGCGTCCGCTAGACTTGTGGACGTTGCTTCGGGGTGTAGCGCAGCTTGGCAGCGCGCTTCGTTCGGGACGAAGAGGTCGTGGGTTCAAATCCCGCCACCCCGACAAAGGAACGGGTGTCCACACAGGTGGGCACCCGTTCTTCGTTTTCCCGGGTCCAGTGCTCCCCCTACGGTCCGCTCCCCCAGCGCACACGGCCGGAACCGTCGGCTTGCGGGCTTCCGTGCGTCACCGTTGCGCCAGAAGCGAGAGCCCGGGTCCACGCGCTGGGCGCCTTCGTTCCCGCGGTCCCGGTGGCCCCGATCCGGCCGGACCGACCGCCGCCCCGCCTCCGCTAGACCGAGGCCAGCAGGACGAGGAGGACCGCGCTCCCCGCGGCGACGGGAGCCGTCAGCGACCACCGCACCCACGGCCGGGCGCCCCTCGCGGTCGGGAGTCGCGGCCACCGGTACGCCCCCACCAGGACGGAGGCGGCCAGGAGGAGCAGACCCGCGACCCACGCCCACGGGGTCACCAGATGCCAGAACCCGGCGAGGAACGCGTACGTGAGCGCCGTGGCGCCGCCGGCCCAGTGGGACACCAGCCCCAGGCGGTCGGTGGGACGGCGCCACCAGCGGCCGGGGCGCCGCCGTGAGGCGAACCCCAGGGCGAGGAGACCGGGGGTGAGAGCGAGCAGGACCGTCGCGGTCGCGTAGATCCTCTCGCCCGCCGCGTTGTCGGGGCTCGGTTCGTCGACACCGAGCAGGCGGATGCCGATGTCCTCGCTGAACCGGTGCGTGTTGGACAGGACCACGGCTCCCCGGTCACCGGTGTAGCCGATCCACGCCGTGTGGCCGTTGGTCGTGGCGTTGCCGCCGTGGCCGGTGATCGGCACCCCTGCCAGCGTCTCCACGTACCAGCCGAGGCCCTGTTCGCGGCGCTCGACGTCCCCCGGCGCCACGGGACGCACGGCCGCGGCCCCCGGGGCGGTGCCCTCCATCACCGACGCCAGGAGCAGGCCGAGGTCGCCCGCGGTCGTGACCAGCCCTCCCGACGGACCGGAGGCCTCCGAGCCCTCCGGGACGAGGGGACGCCCGAGATCGGCGTTGTGCACCTGGAAGGGGGCACCGTCACCGGTGGTCCGGATCGCGCTGTCCTCCATCCCCAACGGGTCGAGGATCCGTTCTTGGACGAGCCGGGCGTAACTGGTCCCGGCGTGCGCCGCCAGGGCGTGCCCGAGCAGGTCGATCCCGGTGTTGGAGTAGTGGTTGCCGCCTCGCAGCGCGGGATCGACCCGCACGTCCTCCGCCACGGTCCGCAGGAACTCCTCGACCGACCCGGGCGGGTCCGGGTGGCGTTTGGCCGCGAACTGCCACAACGTCTGGAGCAGGCTGGTCTCCTCCCTGGAGAGGCCCGCGGTGTGCGTGGCCAGCTCCTCCACCGTGACGTCGGCGAGTACGGGATCGGCGAAGTCGACGTCTTCCAGGAGATCGCCGACCCGGGCGTGCGGAGCGAGTTCACCGCGGTCCACCATGTCGGCGAGCAGCATGCCGGGCAGCACCTTGGCGACCGACGCGGAGCCGAACCGGGTGTGTTCCCCCACCGGTTCCCCGTCGGCCCCGGTGCTGCCCAGCCCCGCCGTGCGCACGCGGAGCCCCCCGGCCCCGTCCGTCTCCACCAGCGCGACCGACAGACCGTGGTACCCCGTGGTGTCGGCGATCCCCCCGCGCACGCGCTCGACCAGCTCCGCGTCCCCGTCGGACTCCGCGCCGAGCTCGTAGGGGCGCGGAGCGAGGGCGGCCGCGCCGACGGTGACGAGGACGGCGGTCAGTGCCGTGATCGCCCACCGTCGCGGTCCGCGCGGACGGTGTCGGGCAGAGGGGTCGGACGCGGTCACTCGGGTCTCCTCGTCTCCGGCCGGGTCGTCGGTGATCCGGGCTCGCCCGAACCTACGGCCGCGGACCGCGGCGGAGCACTACGGGTGCGCCCCGTTCCGGAGGTGGGGCGGGGCCCACCCCGGCCAGCACGAAGGCCGGTCCTGCGGGACCGGCCTTCGTCGTGTCCGGGGGCGGACAGGGGGCCTTGCGGGCCGGGAACGCCGCGACCCCGGCCCGGGTGCGGGGAACCGGGCCGGGGTCGTCGGTCCGCTAGCGGATGTTCACGTCCACGCAGGCGTAGAAGGCGTTGTCGGTGTCGGCGACGTTCCAGCGGGCCAGGATCGTGTGGCGGCCGTTGTAGCCGGACAGGTCCACGTTGTGCTGGACGGTCGAGTCGGGCCGCGCCCCGCCGTCGTCGAAGTTGGCGATGCGGTGTCCGCCGATGAAGTACTCCCAGTTGGCGGTGGCGTGCGTGACGGTCAGGGTCCAGGTGAAGTTCACCGAGGTGCCGACCTGGGTGACGTGCCAGCCGTGGTTGTCGTCGTCGAGCTCGGAGAACCGGGAGTTGCCTCCGGAACAGCTCATCAGGCCCTTGGGGCCCTCAACGCTCTGCGGCTCCCACTGGATGCCGCCGCACTCGACCATGCCCGCGGCGCACTGCGCCTGGCGGCTCATGGGAGCCGAGACGTAGCCGTGCGCGCTGGCCGCGCTGGCGGGCATGAGGGTGAAGATCAGAGCGGTGGCCGCGGCTACGGCGGAGGCGGAGCGGATCCTTCTGAGGGTCTTCATTGAACGGGGCCCTTCTCTTCGGGTCACGATCCCGTCCGGCCTCGCGGCACGGTGCGGGGGATTCGTAGCGGGGTGACCCGGACCGTTTCCGGCCCAGGAAGTGGAGTGCGTCCGTGAGGGCTCGGATATTTCCCCCGCGGACACCGGACGTCGTTGTCCCGGCCATTCCGGGCGTCCCCGGAATTTCCTTCCACCTGTTGTCGGTAGACCGTAAAGACCCTGTCACTACACGTCAATACCCCTGCTGCACGCGGGTACGGCGTACCACCGAACCGGTGGCTCGGCCGGTCGGACGCATTCCGGCACTGGTACTGACGGCACTTCCTCCGTTATTCGCGCCGCGAACTGGAAAGACACCTTACAGTAACTATCCCCGGTCTGTTTTAAAACGTCGTGACCCACCGGGCGCCCGAACCGCCTGCCGGACCAGGTCTAACCAGATAGATAGATTCTCCTTACCTCCGCTCCAGCGTGGAACGACGGCGGTCCGCCGGCGGCCCGGCAGCGGCCCCGCGACGGCTCGGCCGCGGGCCCCGACCGGTCGCGCACGCCGCCGCGCGGCCGCCGGTGGGCGCGGTCGACCGTTTCGCGGACAACACCGACGCGCTGACCCGGCCGGAGGTGTTCCGCACCCTGGGGCCGTGAGCCGCGTCCCGGCCGACGGAGCCACCCCCGTGGACGGACCCCCTCACTCCCGCCCCGGGCCCCGGGCAGGAGGAAGCCCGCCGCCAAGCGGGTCGACCGCTCCCCTTCCCGACCGTCCTCGGGCGCCGCGCACGCACGGCCCGCCCCGTCACCGCGGGTGCGCCCGCGAAGGCGCGGCCCGCCCGCACGCGCGGGCGGGGTGCCGTACGATCCCAGGCATGGGCAGACCGTCCGACCGATCACCTCTGCGACGGATCAGCGCGGAGGCCTGCGTCCTCGGCGGCGCGGCGTACGCCGTCCTGCTCCAGATCGCCCACCCCAGCGTCGCCCGCGGGGTGCACGACCACAGCGACTTCTCCTCCCGGCCGTTCGACCGGCTGCTCGGCACCCTCTACTTCGTGTACGGCACGGTCTACGGCACCGAGGAGGAGAGGGAGCGCCTGCACGCCGTCGTGCGGGCGCTGCACCGCAAGGTGAACGGCCCCGGGTACCGGGCCCTGGACGACGACCTCCTGCTGTGGGTGGCCGCCACCCTGTTCCAGACCGCCTCGCGGCTGGACGCGATGGTGTTCGGTGAACTCGGCGAGGAGGATCGCGCCCTGCACCTGCGCGAGGCGTCGGCGTTCGCCACCGCCCTGGGCCTGCCCGAGGAGAAGTGGCCGTCGTCCCCCGAGGAGTTCGCCGCCTACTGGGACGGCGCCCTGGCCCGGCTGGACGTGGGCGAGGAGGCCCGCGCCATCACCGATCGGCTGTTCCACCCGGAGAGCGCCCTCCTTCGCCCGCTGATGCGGGTCCAGCTCCTGCTCACCGGCGGGCTGCTCCCGCCCGAGCTGCGCGAGCGGTTCGCGATCCCGTGGTCGCGGGCGCGCCAGCGCCGCTTCGACCGGATCCTGCGGACGACCCGCGCGGTGTACCCGCACGTCCCCCGGCCGGTACGCGTCCTGCCCGCCACGCTGTGCCTGTGGACCATGCGGCGCGGAACCCTGGGCCCGCGCTGGCTGGGACCGCCGCGGCGCCGTTCGGGTCCGGCGGCGGGGACCGGGACCGGTCCCCGCCGCGGGGCGGGGGGAGCCGTCGGCCGGGACTGACCGCGACGGTCAGCCGAGGGCGGCGGGCGGGTGCTCCTTCAGGGCCTTCCTGGCCTGTTCCGCCTCGGCCAGCCCAAGTTCGGTGAAGATCTCCTCGGCCTGGCCGAGGAACCCCCTCGCCCGGTCCGCGGCCATGACCGGTGCGGGCAGGCGTCCGAGGGCGAGCGCGGCGCGGGCGACCATGTAGCGCTCGTTGCGCTCGACCGCGATGGCGTGGGCCCTCTGCAGCTCGTCCAGGGACTCGCCGTGGCGTCCGGCGGCCGCGTAGGTCATCCCCAGGTCGACTCGGATCTCGGCGTCACCGCTGCGGCGTCCGTGCTGCTCGGCCAGGTCCAGTGCCGTGGCGTGGGCCTCTATCGCCCGGTCCCACTGGTCCGCGGCCCGGTGGGCCAGCCCCAGGGAGTTGTGGACGTAGACCTGGTTGCCCACCAGCCGCAGCTCGTGTGACAGCTCCAGCGCCTCGTTCAGGTCGTCGAAGGCCGCGTCCAGCTCTCCGAGTCCGATACGGGCCTCTCCCATGACGCGCTTGGCGTACGCCCTGGTCTCGTCCCGGTCCTCCCCCACCGACTTCTCCAGGGACCGCCCGGCGCAGTGGAGCGCCTCCCCGTATGCACCGAGCGTCTGTTTCAGGACGGCGAGGTTGCCCCACTGCAACGCCTCCACCTGGACGTCCTTCAACTCGATCGCGTGGTCCAGCACGCCTTGGATGGCCTCCGCGGCGTCGGCCAGGCGGCCGACACGCTCGTAGACCATCCCCAGGTTGGACAGTGCCCGGATGATCCCCCTGCTGTCGCCGATCGCGGTCAGCAGGCCCCGGGCCTCCGTGAGGAGGTCCAGTGACTCGTCGAAGCGTCCCGAGAGGCAGTGGGCGATGCCCAGACCGATGAGGGTCACCGCGCGACCGCGCCGGTTCCCCTGTTTGTCACTGACCTGGAGCGCCCTCTGGTGGGAGCTGATCAGCAGGCCCATCTGGCCGTGCAGGGCGTAGAAGCGCCACACCGCGTCGGCCATCCGCCAGGCGTACTCGCCGTTGTCGTGCGAGGCGAAGTACTCGATCGTGTCCGCCAGGTTCTCCTGGTGCAGGGTGAACCAGTCCCCGGCGTCCTCCCGCCCGGAGAGCTCCGTCCTGTACCCCTGGTTCACCTCGACCGTGTCGTCGTGTGCGCGGGGACCCAGGAGGTCGGCGGCGTGCTGGGCCGTGGCCATGTACTGCTCCGCCAGACGAAGCCTCGCCGCGTCGATATCCCCGGCCGCCAGGAGCATGGCCGCGCGGTCCCGGGAGAAGGCGCCGATCAGGTCGTGCAGGCGGTACACGTCTCCCTGGGGTTCCTCCAGCAGGCACACCCCCACCAGCTCCTGGAGGGTGTCGTCCGCGTCCTCCACGGTCATGTCCAGGAGGGCGGCCGCACCGCCGAGGTCGATCGTGCTGCCGATCATCAGGCCCAGAAGGAGGAAGGTCCGGCTCTGGTCCCGGTTGAGGCTCTGGAACGACAGGTCGATGGCGGCCTCGACGCTCTGCCCCTCGACCTGGAGTTCACGGAACTTCCGGTTCTGCTCACCGAGGCGGCGGGCGACGTGCGCGAACGACCACCTGGGGCGGCTGAGCATCCGACCGGCCACCACCCGCAGGGCGAGGGGGAGGCCGCCGCAGATCCGGATGATCTCCCGGGCCTGGTCCGGTTCGCGCCGTACGCGTTCGTCCCCCAGGACTCGCCCGAGCAGCTCCAGGGAGGACTGCTCGTCGAACACCCCCAGCGACAGGAAGCGCGCGCCGCTGAGCCCGGAGAGCTCGTTGCGGGTCGTGATGAGGGTCATCGACCCCGGAGAGGAGGAGAGGAGCGGGCTGACCTGGGCGTAGCTGAGCGCGTTGTCGAGGATGACCAGGACCCTGCGCCCCATGAGGGTGGCCCTCCACAGCGCCGACCGCTCGTCGAGGGACTCGGGCACGGCCTCGGGGTCGATACCGACCGCGCGGAGCAGGGCGCCGAGCGCGGAGGCGGCGTCGAGCGGCTCCCTGTCCGTCGTGTAGCCGTACAGGTCGATGAACAACTGTCCGTCGGGGTAGCGCTTGGCCGCCTCGTACCCGAAGCGGACCGCGGTGGTCGTCTTCCCCTCGCCGCCGCTGCCCGTGATGACGCAGACCTGCGCGCGGTCCTCACCGGTGCGCGCCACCTCGTCCAACTGGCGCAGGGAGTCGCGGCGCCCCGTGAAGTCGGGCAGGTCCCGGGGGAGGTCGTTGCGCACCACGAAACGCGTTCCGGGTTCTCCGGCCGTCGGGTCCTGGACAGCTTCCTGGAAGTCCTCCTGGAGGATCCGGGTGTGCAGGGCGGTCAGTTCCGGCCCGGGGTCGACGCCCAGTTCGTCGGCGAGCCTGGCCCGGAACTCCTCGTAGACGGAGAGCGCCCTGGCCCGCTCGTTGTCGCGCCACAGTGCCGTGATCAGCAGGTGGTGCGGACGCTCCCTGAAGGGTTCCTCGCTGACCAGGGGCGTCAGCCGGGAGACCACGTCCGAGTACCTGCCCAGCTCCAGGGCGCAGACGGCCCAGGCGACGACGCAGGACCAGCGCTCCTCCCGCAGGGGTGCGACGACGGAGTGGTCCAAGTACTCCGAACCGACACCGGAGAAGGGCAGGCCCCGCCAGCACTCCAACGCCTGTTCCAGCATCTCGACGGCCGCCTTGGGCTCGGCCGAGGCGGCCCGGTCCCGGAGGCTCCGGAAGCGGTGCAGGTCGACCGAATCCGGATCCACGTCGAGGACGTAGCCGCCGGAGGTCGTGGAGATGCTGTCCGGAAAGGCCCTGCGCAGATGGGAGATCTGCACCTGGATCACCGACCGCGCGGTGCGGGGCGGGTCGTCGCTCCAGAGGTAGCCGATGAGCTGGTCGACTGTGACCTCGCGGCCCAGGTGGACCAGCAGCGCTCCCAGCACACAGCGCTGGCGCGGACCGCCGACCGGAACGGGTCGACCGTCTGACCAGACGGTGATGGGGCCAAGTACGCCGAATTCCACAATCAGCAACCCTAGCAAGGGCTATTAGCATGAAATAGGGAATGCGGGCACGCCAACGGCTCCGAGTACCCCCTCCGCCCAGGTACTCGGAGTCACCGTTGGGCTACCCGGAAAAGAGGCTAATTCTCCTGGGCGGGCTTCTCCTCGAGGGGCACGGTCTCCACGGGAGCCTCCTCCTCGGGAGAGGGCTTCGACGGGTCCGGCTCACGGAGGGGACGCATCTTGTCCGCGCGGACCTCGCGGAGGTCGCCGGCGACGATCGCCTCGAACTCCTCGTCCACGGTCAGCATCTTCGGCACTCGGACTCCTCTTCTCACGGCACTGGCGTAGAGCCGCAAGGTAGCCCTACGTCTACGAAGCATCAAGGGACCCCGCCTTCCGGCGGACTGGCCACCCGTGGCGGGTTCCGCCTCAAAGCACACCACGGGTGGCGTGTGTCCAACGAACGTCGCACTGTGTCGGACCCGCGAGCCGTCCTCTCGCGGGTACGAACGCGTCGAACGTGTTCCACACTAGAGAGATCCTCTTCCACCGCGCTTTCAGTCTTCTTTCAGCGCCGAGACCGGTGCGGCGACGGAGGTTCGGGGGCCGCTCCATCATCGACCACCGGGGGCCGCCGGGGCCAGAGATTGGCCGGTTGCGGACGGTCAGTGTCCGTTCACCTGGTGTGCGAAGGCACTCGCGCACGAAGCGCCCGCGGCCCGCGGGTGCGCTTCGACCGGGGAGGAAACCCTGCGTCGGGCCGCTCCCGCTCCCTCTCGGGCCTTCCGGAGAACGGCGGGAACGGACCGAACGTTCCCCTCATCGCCGAAATCCGGAAAATCCCCGTTCCCAGGAGGTCGGGTTTGTTCCCGTCCGCCGGGAAACCCGCGTCCCGGACGCGACGGGTGTTCCCTTGCGAAGCCTTTCGTGCCTCTTGCGTTCTTCCTTTGCGTCCGTGTACCGAACGCTCCCCCGGGCCGGCGCCCCTCCGGAAGAGCACGACACGCCCGGAAGGACACGACGGCCCGAGTGCGCACGCCCTCGGCCGGGAACTCCCTGTGGCACCGGGCACGTACACCGGGAGGAGGGCTGCGCGGGCCCGGTGTCGGGTCATAGGTTGCTAGTGAGCGTGCCGATTGGACGGCACCTGCGGTCCCGGAGGGCGCGAAGTTGGAGGACGTGATGCTGGAGGGCGACGGAAACGGCTGGGTGAGCCTGCCGGACGGAACCCGCAGGTGGGGGATCTACGGCGCGGCCGGGCTGCTGCTGTACGCCACCGACGCCGCCGGAGCGGGCCACGTGCTGCTCCAGCACCGGGCGGGCTGGACCCACATGGGAGGCACCTGGGGCATCCCCGGGGGCGCCCGCAACCGGGACGAGACACCCCTGGAGGCCGCCGTGCGGGAGTTCGAGGAGGAGGTCGAGGGCGATCTGGGCGGGTACAGCCTCCTCGGCGTCCACGAGGAGGACCTGACCGTGTGGCGCTACGACACGTTCATGGCGAGCCTGCCGGAGCTGACACCGTTCCGGCCGGGCAACACCGAGAGCAAGGAGGTGCGCTGGGTGCCGGTGGACTCCGCCGACTCGCTCCCGCTGCTGCCGCCGTTCCGCGCCGCGTGGCCGCACCTGCAAGCGAACCTGGCCTCGGTCTTCTCGGAGAACGGCCGCGGTTCGGGCACTTCCGCGACCGGTTGAGCGTTGGACCCTGTGCAGGGGCCTTCCGCGCATCCGCTCCCCCGGGCCGCACCGGGGGCCCGGGCGGGGTACCGGAGGGCGGTCTCGGGGGAATGTCAGGGGCGGACCCCTGATGCGCTCCGGGCGCCGGCCCCGCATGCTGAAGGGGACGGCCCGGCGCAGAGCGGTCGTCACGCTATTCGACTGGAGCAGTGGACATGACGCTGGAGCGCGGTAACGCATTCACTCCCGTCGCCTCGGCGACGATGATCTGGCCCTGGACCACCTCGGTGCTGGGGGGTGCCGCCGGCGGTGCCCTCTTCTTCCTCCTCAACCTGGGCTCGGGCCTGGGCGCGATCGCCTCCGGCCTGACCGCGGCGGTGATCTTCTTCTCGCTGATCGGCGGCGTGGGCGGCGTGATGAGCGGCAAGGCCGACCGCCGGGGCAAGCGCTACGCCGCCACCTACCCGTTCCGGTACGCGGCCGTGCCCGCCGGGATCGGCGGCGCGGGGTACGCCCTGGTCAGCATCTTCACCGGCTCGATCGTCGGCGGTCTGTTCGGCGGACTGTTCGTCGCGGCGGCGATCTGGATCACCGTTGGCCTCATCGCGATGGTGGTCGGCAACAAGAACGCCTAGGCTCGGTATCTTCCGCCGATGGTGGAAGGCAGATACTCACCTAGGGGAGACAACCGGGCGCCGATGACTGAATCTGCTCGTCAGAAGATGGTCGAGCGGGTCCGCGGGCTCCTCCGCATGGCGGAGGACCCCGCGGTTACTGATGCCGAGAGCCAGGCGTTCACCGCCAAGGCCGCCGAGCTGATGACCCGCCACGCGATCGCCGAGGCCGAGGCCCGCGCCGAGAGGGGCGAGGCGCCGGACGCGATCAGCCGCATGGACTACACCATCTCGGGGGTGGGGGGCCACGGCAAGGCACGGGTGCGCGCGCTGGCCGACATCTCAGCCGCCTACGGGTGCCAGTCCGCGGTACGGGGCAACAACTCCGAGAACACCGAGCGTGTCATGATCCTCGTGGGCACGGTGAGCGCGCTGGACGCGCTGCGGATGCTGCTGCCGTCGATCTCCATGCAGATGGAGGCCTCCGCGAAGTTCATGAGTTCGTCGCACGTGGCCGACATCCGGGAGCTGCGCAACTACACGCGCTCGGAGCTGGAGACCGAGCGCAAGCGCTACTACCGGTCGTTCGTGCGCGCCTACGGGCAGGCGGTGGCCGAGCGCATCCGCGAGTTCCGCGCGCGGTTGCAGGAGATGGCCTCGCCGGGCGGCTCGGGCGGGTCGGGGGAGAGCGTGGACGCCTCCCGCGGCGCGGAGCTGGTGCTGCTCAACGACGTGCACCGGGTGAGCGAGGAGTTCCAGAAGCAGTTCCCGCAACTGCGCAAGCACCGGCCCGAGCGCACGCACAGCGCCGCGGGGTACCGGGCGGGCTACCGGCGGGGGGGCCAGGCCGAACTGGGATTGGACACGCCGGTGGGGAGCGGTGGTTCGTCCGCGCTGAACGAGAACGAGTAGGCCGCTCTCGGCGAAGTTGTCCACAGGCTGTGCACAGCACCGCCCCGATTGCTGTTCTCGCATGTCAGAGGGGAAATGCGAGGGTTCAATCGGGGCGGTTCGTGTGTGCCTGGGGACGATTACCCGGGGTTATCCACAGGAAGGGCGGCCTCCTGTGGATAACTCTGTGGATAAGGTGGCGGCTCGGTTGAGAATGGGTCCATAACCTCTTATCAGGACACCCGCAAAGGCTGAACCAGGTAGCGGAACGAGGGGTTCTCCCCCTCCTTGACCGGCACGTCGGTGAACACGGCGGGTTTGGTCGGCTCGGTGAAGTTGAGGTGGGCGGTGTCGGTCTCCACGCCCGCCAGCCCGTCCATGAGGTAGTCGGGGCGGAAGGCCAGCCGCAGGGGCTCGCCCTCGTAGCCGACCTCGATCGCCTCCACGGCCTGGGCGTCCTCTCCCGACCCCGCCTCCAGCACGACCTCACCCTCGGAGAAGGCCAGCCGCAGCGGGGTGTTGCGGTCGGCGACCAGCGCCACGCGCCTGACCGCTTCCGCCAGGGGCGTCACGGCCACCTCGGCGCGCGCGGAGAACTCCTTGGGGAACCAGGCGGCGTACTTGACGAACTCGCTGTCGATCAGCCGGGTGGTCGTGCGGCGCTCGCCGTTCTCGAAACCGATCATGCCCTCGCCCGGGGAGAGGCTGGCGCCCTCGCCGCCGCTGGCCGTGGACAGGGCGATGTCCACGTTGGACTTGGTGAGCAGACCGCGTACGGTGTCGCTCAGCGTGCGCGCGGGCACCAGGGCGGCCGTGTCCAGGCCCTGGTCCTCGGGGCTCCACCACAGTTCGCGCACGGCGATGCGGTAGCGGTCGGTGGCGACCAGGCTCAGGGTGTCGCCGCTGAAGTCGAGGTAGACGCCGGTGAGCATGGGCAGGGTGTCGTCGCGGCTGGCCGCCGGGGCCACCTGGCGCACGGCCGCCGCGAAGGCGTCCGAGGCGACGGAGCCGATGCGTGCGGGCATGCCGGGCAGAGTGGGGTAGTCCTCCAGCGGCATGGTGATGAGGGTGAAGCGCGCGGCACCGCCGACGATGCGCAGCTTGGGGCCGTCGCTGTCGATGTGCACCGAACCGGAGGGCAGGTTGCGCACGATCTCGGCCAGGAGGCGGCCGGGAACGAGGGCGGCGCCGGACTCCTCGGAGAGGACGTCCACCGAGGCGCGGGTGGAGACCTCGTAGTCGAACCCCGACAGGTGCAGGGAGGCACCGTCCGGGGAGAGCTCCATGCGGACACCCGAGAGCACCGGGACGGCGGGCCGTGCGGGGAGGGCCCGGGCCGTCCAGGCGACCGCCTCAGCGAACGCGTCGCGGTCCACTCGAAGTTTCACGGTGAGGCCTCCTCGTAGCGCTGTCGTCGCCGACAACGTACCCAGTGGTGACGACATTCGCCCCCTCCGGGCGCGGCCGTGGACGGGATACGACCTGCGAGAAGGCGCTGCGAAGCGCTGGCCGGGCACGGCCCGCGGAGGGCGGGGTCCGGGAATCGGACGGGGGCGGCACCGGAACGGGTTCCGGCCGGGCTCTGGGTGCGAGCGGGCCCGGCCGGGAACGTGACGGTTGTGGTTCCGGTGACTCCGGTGGCTCTACTTACGGTTGGGGCGCAGGGTCCAGGTGATGCTCATGCGACCGGTGACGGTGCCGTCCTCCGTGCGCAGCTCGACGTTGACGGGGAACTCGGGACGTCCGCCCTCGTCCAGTTCGGCGATGATCTCCTCGCGCGGGCGGCCCAGGACGGCCTCGGCGGTCAGGTCGCCCGTCGCGATCTTCAGGAAGTCGATCGTGGAGGTGGTCGGCAGGGGTACGGCGCGGTCGAGCTGGTCGCCGAAGGTGCCGATGATGACGGCGCCGGAGGCGGACTCGGCAAGGGTGAACATGGCGCCCGCGTGGGGGCCGCCGACGTGGTTGTGGTGGTCGGCGTTGTCGGGCAGGCGCATGACGGCGCGACCGTGGTCCAGCTCGGTGAAGGTCAGGCCGAGGGTCCGGACGAAGGGGACCGCGGCCAGGAAGCCGGCCTTGACCGCATCCGCCGCCTCGGGGTTCATGTGTGCCATGGCACTCATGTTACTTCCGAGTAACCCATGGGCACCACCCCACGGGGACCGACGGACGGAAACGTGTTCCCGGGCGGGCCGCACGGGCGGAGGGGTGTGGGCTACCATGACGTGGCGGAGATTCACTCTCCGCGGGGAGGGTTCGCATAGCGGCCGAGTGCAGTGCTCTTGAAAAGCACCAAGTCCTTGACGGGACTTCGTGGGTTCAAATCCCACACCCTCCGCAGAATCAGGGAGTTTCCCCAGTTGGGAGGCTTCCACGGAACACGGCGAAGGCCGGTGGTCCGGGCCCGTAGCACATTCATCGCACACGGCCCGGGGAGCCACCGGCCTTCGCCGTTCACCGGTCAGGCGGCGAGGACCCGCCGACGGGCGGCGTCCATCGCGTCGGCCACCTCGTCCAGGCGGTCGGGGAACAGGTGCCCGTACCGGTCCAGGGTCATGGTCGCCGTCTTGTGGCCGAGCATGGCCTGCACGACTTTGACGTCCGCACCGGCCGCGATGGCGAGCGACGCGGCGGTGTGCCGGAGCTTGTGGGGGGTCAGCCCCATGCCGTCGAGCCCGGCCGCCCTTACCGCCAGGGCGAACTCACGGTTGCGCCAGTTCCGGATGCGCAGCGGAGCGCCCCGCCTGGTGGTGAAGACCAGCGCGTCAACCGGACGTCCCTCCACGAAGGGCCGCAGTTCGGGGACGAGGGACCGGGGAACCGGCACGGTCCGGAACCTGCCGTTCTTCGGAGGCTGTTCGACGAGCCTGCCGTCCACCTCGGCGAAGGTCACGACCACCCGGACCCGCCGCCGGTCCAGGTCCACCCGTCCCACGCGCAGTGCGGCGGCCTCACTCCACCGCATGCCGGTGTAGGCCAGGAGCAGGACGAGCGCCCGGCTCACACGGGCCGAGGCGAGTTCCTGCCCGTACTTGGTGCGCAGCGTCAGGGAGGCGTCGGCCAGCGCCTCCACCTGGGCGTGGTCGAGGTAGACGTGTTCGGCCTCGCTGGGCTTGGGCAGCGGTACGCCCTTGGCCGGGTTGAAGGGGATGCGCCGGGGGACGCACCAGCCCAGGACCATCGACAGCACGACGTGCGCGTGCCGGGTCTGGGAGGCCCCCAGGTTGCTACCGCCCTCGTCCCGGGGCTTCTGGAGGTGAGCCACCCACACGGCCACGTCCTCGGCGTGGACTGCCGAGAGGCGCAGGTCTCCCCAGCGCGGCAACACGTGGTTGTCCAGGACCGCCCGGTACTGCCACCACGTGGACCGTTTGATGTCCGTGCGGGTGATGAGCCACTTCTCCGCCATCTCCGCCACGGTGACCTTGGCGTCGTGGGGGTTGCGGTAGGAGCCCTCGTGAAGGCTGTTCTCGATCTCGGTCCGCTTCTTCTCCGCGTCCGGCTTCTTCTGGAAGACGCCGCCGCTCTTGATCCTCCCGGAGGGGTCGTAGTAGCGGACCCACCACCGGCCGGGCGGAGTGCGCTTGGACGCCTTGGCCTTGCTCACCGCCTCCGCGTACGCCCTGTCCTTGGTGCGGTCGTAGACCCACGCGCGAGCCATGGGGGTGTCTCCTTTCCGTGGGTTACTGGGCCAGGACCCAGGCGTGGACCTCGGCGGGCACGTAGCGCACGTACCGGCCGACGCGGTGGGAGGGCGGACCGTCGCCCCTGTAGCGCCACTCGTAGAGCGTCTTGGGCGGCACGCGCAGGAAGGAGGCCGTGTCCTTGACCGACCACAGGCCGTGGTCCCGACGCTGTTCCGGAACGGCCGGGGTCGCCGTCGTCGCACTCATGCCGTCCTGCTTCCGTGGATTGCCGAAAGATCGTTCCGCCGTGCCGCGTCGAGCTGCGCGCGGCGTTTGAGTGCTTCGCCTACGGCCCGGAGGAGGCGTTGCTCCCGAGGGGCCACGTCGGGGTCGGTGGGTCTGGCCAGTTCCCACTCGAAGGAGCCCGAGGCGACCGAAGTCAGTACCGGGGGACGCGGGTTGTCCTCGTCGCCCCGGTCCTCGTTGGCGGGATCGACGCCGAGGGCGCCCAGGACCCAGGCGAGCCGGTCCGCCTTGTGATCGGCCAGGGTCTTGCCCGACCACTTGCGCGAGACCAGGACGCGGCGGCCCGCGTAGCCCAGGTGTTCGCGACGGTGGGCCTTGGACCGGCAGAACCCGGGGCGCTGTCCGGCCTTGGCCTCGTCCGGCTGGATGCCGTAGCGCAGCCAGTTCGAGCACCGGGGCGAGCACGGCTCGAAGCGCAGCGCTTCCAAGAGCCGGTCCACGTGCTGTTCCTGCCGGATGGTCTCCACCTGGTGGCAGTCGGCGATGTCCTTGGTCAGGTACTTGGCCAGGTAACGCACACACCGAGACGCATCCTCCGAGCCCGCCACGACTCCCTTGGCGTCCACCTGTTTCCCGAACCGCACCACGTGGAAGGGTTCCGCGTCTGGGTCGTCATCGAGGGCGTCCAGCGCCTCATCCCACGTGGGCAGCACTTCCCCGGTGGTGGGGTCGAGGTAGGTCCCCGCGTCCTCGTCCCACACGGGCAGGTGGTCACCCTCGAAGACAACGCGGTCGGCGGCAGGCCACCACACCTGGTGGTAGGTCGCGGCAGCGATCTGGCGCAGCTCCGCCCGGGGAATCGTGCCACGGGTGGCCATGTGCAGATGCGGAGCCAGACGCCGTTGGGGCTCCACGGCCGCGAAGTACTGCACATCGAACCCCGCGACCCGGCGAAGGTTCTGCACGAACCGATCCACCAGCTTGGAGAAGTGCAACGTGTCCCGAGCCGCACGCCGGTAGTCATACGTCGAGGGGTCGACCGGGGTTCCGTCCGAGCGCACCCGCCCGTAGGAGTCCAACGTCAGCGTGATGAACAGCGACGGACGGAACACCTTCCCCGAGGCAGGATCGGTGTAGGCCCGCCCGACCGTCTTCCTCGTCATGGGTCGCTTGGGCAGGTCGGGCACGTCCTGACGCCGCTTGGTCGAGCGCACCCGCCGCGACCCCGACGAGGACGAAGCGGAGCGGGTGACTGAACCCCGAAGGCCGGAGGCGGTGATCTCCTCGTCCAGGTCCGCGATCGCCGCATCCAGCGCGGACAGTTCCTCGGCCGAGGCTGATCCCGTGGCGGCGAGACGATCCCGCTCAGCGGTGACCATCGCGCGCTGTTCCACCCAGGCCCATTGCTGTTCGGTGGGCGGATCGGGTTCCACCACGGGTTCGGCGGTCAGGTGCCAGCCCTCTTCACACTGGGAACGGCGAAGGCTGCGCTTCCTCTTGGCACAGGCAGGACACCGCGATTCCAGGGTGGACCCGCACGGAACGTCGATCACCTCGGTGGCACCGGTGGCGATGTTCATGCGTCGAAGGGACACGGGGCGGATGCACAAGCCGTGGTCGGCGGCGACCTGTTCGGCCACCTCACGCGCGAGCGGTTGCGCGAGGCGTTCGGCCCGGGTTGTCTTACCGGTAGGCGTCGGCATCAGCCCACCCCCACAACCACAGAGCGGAAGGCCCCCACCGCATGGAACCCCAACCACCACGCAAGTGGCCTCTCACCGTGTGGGCAGTTCTCCTTGCCGCGAATATCATCCTGGTCTTCCTGGGCGTCCACGCTCTGTACATGGTCGGACGGCCGGGTGCCCTGGTCATAGCGGCGCTCTGGGCCATAGTCAGCACAGTCCGAGTGGTTCAGGAAAGGCGTGTCTACATCGAGGCCCGACGCGAATACCTTGCTCATCACTCGGCCTTCCAAGAACCCACGCCGTAGCCCTCGGCCATGGCGGTGATGTCCTCGTCCGAGACGTAGGCGGCCCGCACTCGCACCGGGGCCGGGAAGCCTTCCAGGCGGACGTAGGCCACCCCGGGAAGAGCGGGGTCGATCAGGTGGGCTTCCGCCCCGCGTTCGCGTGCTCCCTCGCCAAGGACCATGTCCACCTGGGACGCCTCGTCCAGGCGCAGGGCGACCTTGTCCGGGAAGAGGTTGCGCAGGTTCATGACCTCCTTGCGCGGGTCCTGCAACGCCGCCAGGACCGCGAAGCCGACCGAACGCCCCTGCGAGGTCAGCGTGGCGATCGCGTTCTCCGCGCGACGGCGCACGTCCCGATCCGGGTGGTAGGCGGTCAGGAACGCCACCTCATCGAGCAGCACCACCACGAACGGGTCATCGACCGTGGCCACGTGGGAGCGCTGTTTGCCCGCGTAGCGTTCGGCGCGCTCCTGCATCTGCGCTACTGCCTTTTCGAGCAGTGCCACCGCGGATTCGCCGGTGTCCGCGTAGCGTGTGAACAGGTCGCGGCCGTAGGCCAGCTCCATGCGCTTGGGGTCGATCGCCCACACCTGCGCGGTGCCGTCCGCCAGGGCGGGGAGCATGGCGCGGATGGTGGACCAGATCACCGAGCCTTTGCCGGCCCCGGTCACCCCGACCACGAGCACGTGGGTTCCGTGCAACCGCAGCAGCCACGGGGAACCGTCTTCGCGCTGTCCGACCGGGAGCGCGTCCAGATCCGGGGAGTCGGGGACGGGCAGTGCGTCCAGGGGTTGGGCCAAGGTGTCGCGGCGGGGGAACTCCAAGGTGATGTCCCGGGGGCCGTTGACCACCACCCGGCAGGAGGGGGCGGCGAACCCGTGCGCCAGCTCGGTGACGCGGTGCTCGAAGTCGGCCGGAGAGGTACCAGCGACGAGGGAGACGCGCACGTAGTCGGCCCAGGAGTTGCACCGCACACGGCGAATACGAGGCAGGTAGCGGCGTTCCTGGTAGGACTCGGCCAGCCCGGAGATCACCAACACCGGCTGCCAGTGCCTCTTGTACACGAACAGGTGCCGCCACCACGCCAGCAGACGCAGGGTGACACAGGTGCGATAGGAGCCGGGCCAGGTCCGCCACCACACCAGGGACACCACGGCAGCGGCGCCCCACAGGCAGGCGAGGCCGGGCCAGTCGAACCACCACCAGGCCCCCGCCGACGAGGCCAGGCAGGCGACCATGACGGGGAACCGGAACGGCAGGGTGAGAAGGAAGCGGACCAGCCGCCAGATCCACGAGGCCAGGACGACGATGCCGGGGGTTTCCACGATCGGTGTCGTCCAGCGCACCCCCTGGGCCGGGGTGGGCAGGGTCGGGGAGGACTGAGCGGAACCGATCTTGGGTTGGCGCATCATCGCTGGCCACCGCCGTTCTCGTTCTCGATCTGGGCCAGGAGCCGGTCACGGTCGGAGCGAGCACGGGCGGCGAAGGTCGCGGCGGTGGGGTTCTCCTCCCGGTCCGCGATCGTGGCGAACACCCGGGCCTTGAAGTCGAAGAACTCCGCACGCTCAACGTCAGTGGCGGGCGGGGGGTTGGTCGCGTCCAGCAGCAGACGGACCAGTTCCGGACCGCTGTGCCCGGACAGGTCACGGGGGTAATCGGACATACTGAAGACACCTCTTCTGAAAGTTGGGAAGCTTCCGGGAGGGTTGTAGGGGCGGCTAGGTGTTGGAGCACCAGGCCGCCCCGCTTACATGGGGGTCAGGCGGCATCCTTGGCCGCAGGAGCGCGACGACCGCCAGCGGCACCGCCGGGAGCCTTCACGCCACGGGCGCGCAGCGAGTACGCCACCCGGGGACGACGACCGGAGTCGTCCACGTAGGGCATGACCGCCATCGCCTCGAACTCGATCGGCCGGAACGGCAACCCCGGAACCTCGTCCGGCAGGGTCGGGCACACCTCGGCGGCGACCTTGACCTTCACCGACTTGGCCTTGCCCCGCGCCTCGGGGTCGGCGTCGATCACGTCCACCGCCCACAACGGCAACCCGCTGTCCTTGTCGAGCTGGGGCCGCTTGGTCTCGAAGTCGGTGATCGCCTCCACCCCCAACGCGAACGCACCGTGCGGGAACACCGTCCCGAACGCCACCGGCAACGCACCCTGAATAGCCATCTGAACAACCTTCCTTGTGATGTTCACTCAACTACTTGACCGGTCGAGTGGAGCCTAAGAATAACCGGCCACACTCGTCCGGACAAGTGGATATGTGGCCGGTCTTGGAGCCGCGTCTACACGGCCGGGTAGGAGTCCTCCAGTTCGTGCAGGTCACCGGGGAGCACCACCTCAGCGACGGCGATCACGTCCCCGGAGGCATCGAGTATCCGCGCGGTGATGCCCAGGACCGGAGTGCCCTCGTCCAGCCCCAGGGGTTCGCGTTCAACGCTGGTGGCCAGGCGTGCGCAGAGCCGTTCGACGACCTTGGAGGGCCGGAGCTGCTTGACCATCTGCACGTGTTCGCGTGCGCCGATGCTGATCGGCTGCGTCTCGCCCAGGTCGGTTCCCTCGGCCACGTCCAGGGGGAACCACAGGGTGACCAGCTCACTCGGTTCGCCCTCGTCCAGGACCAGCCGTTGACGCATGATCGCCGGGGAGCCCTCGGGCACACCGATCGCCTCGGCCACGGCAGCGGAGGCCGGGGCGCGTCCGGCGGTCAGGATGCGGTTGCGCTTGGCCTCCTCGGAGGCGTCGAAGGCACTGGCCCCCGCGTGGGAGCGTTCGGAGCCCTGTTGCGGGACGCCGCGCACGAAGGACCCTCGTCCGTGTTCGCGGTCGATCCACCCCTGCATGCTCAAAATCTGCAAGGCCCGCACGACCGTGGAGCGCCCGGCCCCGAACTCGCGCACCATCCGCGACTCGGAGGGAAGCATCTCCCCCACCGGATAGGTACCGTCCTCGATGCGTTCTTGGATCGCCCGCACGATCTGCACGTACTTGGGCGGAGCGAACTCCAGACTCGACATGATGTCCACCTGGTGACTCTAGTACTCGTATGGTCGAGTAGCTTACTGTTCTCGGTCGTCTCTGTCAGCAGGTGGGGGCACATATGAACCCCCACCACTGGTCAGAGGACACGGCGGGAAGCACACCCCAGGCGTGCACGTCGCCGCGAAGAAGGGACCCGCGTGCCCTGGGCCCCGTGGTCTCGAAGAGACATCAGGGCACGCGGGGGTCACAGAAGCGTCGGAGGAAGGACCCTCAGAAGGGTTGCCAGTCCTGGGCGCGCTGCACGGTGTACACGGTCAGGTTGTCCACCGTCGCCCCGCACACCGCCCGGCGCTCGGACTCCACCAGCGCCGCCGCGACCAGCGCCACGTCATGCCGGGCGGCCGACTCGGAGGCCGAGAGCACCGGAGGCACGACCCGGCGGACATGGTTGCACGCCGCCCCGCCCGCGTCGTGGCAGAGCCCGACGACGTAGCTCAGCCGCAGACGTCGCAGCGCCAGGGACGCGGGCAGCACGCACCGGTACCGCTCCACCAGAGGGGTTCCGTCCGGGCCGGTGGAGAGGGCTTCGTAGGTGATGGAGTCCCAGTCCTCGGAGGAGATCCGAACCCGCACGCCCTGTTCCCGCGCCCAGGCGGTCAGGGTCTCCCGGTCGGCGATCGGCGCAGAGGGTTCGGTGGTCATCGCCGCACCGCCCCGACCGCGATGGCCGTGCGCACCAGGTCACGCAACTCGGCCATGTCGTCGAGGGCGGGAGTCGAACGCGCGATCTGCACCAGCAGGTCGATCCCCCGCCGGTCCCGTTCGGCCCGCTGCGCGCGGCGCCGGTGCTCCAGGTGGGCGTAGGGGCCGCGTTGGAGGGAGTAGGCGCGGGGGTCGCCCGTGTCCATCACGATGGGGTCCGGTGCGGGCCACAGCTCCGCCCGCGCGGGTGCGGGCAGGTAGTAGGCCCGGGGGCCGGTGCGGTGGTGCCTGCCGTGTCGTTTCGGTCGAATCAGAGTCACCCAAGCCCGAATCAGGGCGATAAGGTCGCTCACGTCAGCCTGCTTTCCTCAGGTTGGCCGCGCCCCCGGATGCCTAGCCCGCGTCGCGGGGGTCAGTTGTCTGTAGGCGGTTGCTCCGGTGACCGGTAGCCATCCGGCAGGAGCCTTCTCCGCCCTTGTGTGTCAGGAGTCCGTACCGGTCCCCCGGCACGCGGTGCACGCCACGACGCGTGTCGCCGGTTCCCGTGTGGTCGAGGAGCGCAGCACTACCAAGCGCCGAGAGCGGACGGTTTTGCGTCCGCGTCCACGACAGGACCTGCACCGCTTCGATTCAGAGACGGCGGCATCCACCAAGCACGCTCCAGGGGGACATGTGGCGCGCCGCTTCACCAGGTGGCCAGCACGCCGCTCACACCAACGGACTACAGAACATCCCCTATACATGAGCCCGTCACATGCACTCATGTATATGGGTTGTGAGATTAGGTTGCCTCACTCATGTACATGAGTCAACCCTGTGAGCACAGAAGCTTGCCCGAGGAGACAGGAATCGGGTGCCTCAGTCCGTGGCGGGGATGCGGTAGTCGAGCACGAACTGGTCGGCGGCCATGATCGTGTCGCACACCTCCACCACACGGCCGACCGTCGTCACGGCGTTGCGTGTCAGGTGGATGATCGCGGAGCCGGGACTCAGGCTCAGTGCGCTCGCCTCCTGCTTGGTGGCCAGGCGCGCCCGCACGGTCTCGGTGTACTCGGCGAACTCGTGCCCGTGTTCCTCCAGGCGAGCGTAGATGCCACCGCCGCCGGGGTTCTCCTCGAAGAGTTCGGGGATGTCCCTCGCCACGTCCCACGGCAGATAGGAAGTCGCTTCCTCGGTGGGGGTGCCGTCGCTGAAGTAGAGGCGACGGCGGGCAAGCACCTTGTCGCCCTCGTCCACGCCCAAGCGCTCAGCGATCTCGGCGGGAGCGGGAACGGGCCCGATGGAGAGGACCTGAACGGTGGGCTTGACCCCGGCCTGTTCGGTCTCGGCGATGTAGGCCGCCTTGCCCGCACGGCGGTGTGAGCGCCGGAAGCGGTCGGAGGACTTGCGGGTGACCGGGGGCCGGGACTTCACGAAGGAGCCCTTGCCTTGGTAGGTCTCCACCAGACCGGTCGTGCGGAGCTGGGCCACGGCCTTGCGAACCGTGCCCGAGGAGACGCCGTAGCGCTCCATCAGCGCGGTCTCACTCGGGATCTCCTCAGCGGGAGCCAGACGTCCCGCTCTGATCTGCTCTTCGATGTCGTCCGCGATCTGGAGGTACCGGGGCTTCGCGGACCGCGCCCCTACAGTGCTCGCCATAGTCCTTCTGTTCCTCCTATGCTCCTGCACATGAGTAACAGCACCGGAGACAAGCCGTCAACGCCGCTGCACTCCGTGTCCGTAGCGGGGGCCGTCATCCGCGAGGACGGGCGGATGCTGGTGATCAAGCGCAGGGACAACGGCAACTGGGAACCACCGGGCGGCGTGCTGGAGTTGGACGAGACCCCGCAGGAGGGAGTCGTCCGCGAGGTCCTGGAGGAGACCGGCATCCGCGTCGAGGTAGAACAGCTCACGGGCGTCTACAAGAACATGGCCCGCGGAATCGTCGCACTTGTCTTCCGCTGCAAGCCATTCTGCGGCAAGGAACACCCCACGAGCGAGGCAACCGCTGTCGAATGGCTCACTCCCAACGAAATCAAAAAAGACATGAGCGAGATTTACGCAATCCGCCTACTCGACGCACTCAATTCGAACCCCCCGCAAGTGCGAGATCATAATGGCACACATCTCAACGAGACGAGAAAGCACCATAATTGACCCAATACACCAATTGATCATGAGCCTCAGCAGGAAGATCCCATTCATTAATAATATCAATGGCCTTAGAGCGATTGGAATCGACCACAGGAGCAGATGCAAGAATAGAAAAGACCCCACCCAAGTTCATCTTTCGGACACCAAGAGAAATCACCGGGAACAATATCAACAACGCGGCAGCTCGTGCCCTCGGCGAGAGGGTCCCAAAATAGTTGTCCCTAAGTATGCTGAACTGGGACTGAGTTGAAAACACTTCCCTGAAATTCCCCAGGCCGCCATTCATGTCACGGATAAATTCAATCAAAGAGTCATACTGGCCATCGAGGCGACTTTCGATGAGAGAAATCAGGTGATCCCTCTCTCCCTTTTGGCGATCAATGAGGAGGCCACCAAAATACCGCATAAGCATGGAATATGTCGAAGAAAAGTAAACGCTAGAGAAATAGAAATCCTGATAGAGAACCGAGATGCCAGAATTTCGAAGTTCTTCCGCAGAGGGGTTTCTAAGAAAGCCTTGCACATGATCTGAAATTTCCAAGGCCCCTGGGTAAAAGCGCTCGAAGCCTTGGTAAATACGAGATCCCAGATGACCGTCCTCACCTTCCCAAAAATTCAGGACCCCATAAATAACAGCTTCCGCCCCTTGTGAACTCTGGCCGCTTTCTACTAGGTCTTCAATTTCATGGCAAATGTACTCAATTAGTTGTCTTTCAGCTTCTGGTCTACGCATTTCCAGGATTCTAGTCAGAGGAATATCAAGATTATCAATATTGCGAGCCAAGTCAGAACGGTTTCCCACGTCGAGAAAACGCTGCTTGAAGGAAACGCTGCATGCGAGTCGGAC
Source organism: Nocardiopsis sp. RV163 (assembly GCF_001029525.1). Lineage (NCBI taxonomy): Bacteria > Bacillati > Actinomycetota > Actinomycetes > Streptosporangiales > Nocardiopsidaceae > Nocardiopsis > Nocardiopsis sp. RV163. The sequence continues at coordinate 70,739 of NZ_LEKI01000007.1, forward strand.
AGCAGCTCGGGATATCCGACGCACAATAGAGTAATTAGGAAGAACCACTTCTAGGCACTCAATCGCTAGAACAAGAAGTGAAATAGACTCTTCCCCACCAAAAGGCAGTCCATCATAGTGAGACATTAGAATTTCAAGGAACCTGTCAGAACCACCTTCGCAAGAAATCTCCAGCCTCTGAACAGCAAGCTGGTTCACTACCTGCCTAGAACCATCATCAACATAAGGAAGGATCTGTTCCCAAACAGATTCTGGAGTAGGGTTGTTTTTTACGAGCTGAAGAGATGCAAAGTACTCCAAAAAAGTCCGATGAACAAAACCGTATTGAGGCTCGATTGTATCGACTCCTAGATCGGTCAGTACCCATGCACGGCCAGCACAAAAATCGAGGAACTCTTCTGCAGCTTGGGCAGCATCATCTTCACTCTCATACTTCCCAGAAAGAACATCCAGGGCAAGAAAATCTCTCATTTCACTCTTGGGAAATGCCTGCCTGCCTCTTTCATCAGTCAAAACCCTCCATGCAAGCTTCTGAACTGCCGATCGAATATAAGAATGCCACCTAAAAGGAACGCTTATCCCCCGAGAGCGATCCCAAGTTTCAAATAGAAGCTCAGCGCATTTTTCATAGATCTCTGCTTTTTTCCCAGGGATGAAGCCAGTCGATGTATAAAGCGCACACAGCAACGAGAGGAGCAACGGATTCTCTCTAAGCTCTTCGGCCGCATCCTCGCTTTCTGCCATAAAAGAAACTGTCTTATCTCTTGCTTCCTGTGCTCCACCATCAGTAGTAATCTTGAACCATTTTTTTACGTAGGATTCGACCTGTGGCACATCAAAACTTCTGATTCTAACCACAGGGAAGTACTCTTCGTCCAAAGCAGCTTCCGAATACCCCACTATTCTCGAAGTTACAATTATTCGAGCCAATGGGTACAGGCTCCTAAAAGATTCGACGCTGTCTCGGAAAATTTCTCTATGGCGAGCCTCTCCCAACTCGTCAACGCCATCGATTATCACAGTGGCAGCCCCACTTGAAAGAAGGTAATCCATAGCTCCCTCCGGGGGGTCAATACCATAAGGGTTACGACATGTGGCCTCTAGGTAGTCTGTGATTTTATCGTAACCCTTTCTCAATCCATCTGTATGGTTCCTCACTATTAGCAGTATGGGAAACTGACCTTCGAACCCTTTAATTTTCCCTTTAACTATATCGTGCGCAAGCTTATTGGAAAGGGTGGATTTCCCCGCCCCTGGATCACCTACAATAACGACGTTTCTGTTACCGTCAAGGACCTCCTGAAGTGGAATTATCTGTTCCTTATCAGGCTTCGCGAACGAAGGGGGAACATAGAGATCATCAAAGCTCACTGATCGCGAATTTCTCACAGCACTCGCCATGCGCACTTTTCCGTGCTGCGCCGCTACTTGTCGACGCATTTTAGATGCAAACAACTTTATCTCATGAATATTTTCCAGCCTGGAAAGGATTTCACTATTCCTCACCCCAGCAGCAGATATCGCAGCTGCGCTTTTTAGGGCCCACGGACTATCAATGGTAGGCATCTGAACCCGCGCGGCAAAACAAGCTTGCTGCAGCGCAGCTTGTATGAAATCCGTCGCCTGCATCCGGTTCTCGGGACGAAGCAACCCTTCGATATTCAGACTTTTTCTAATCTGATCTCTGATTTCGAAATTAACACCCTCCTTGTTGCCATTGATGTTATTGACAAGACACTGGAGGGCAATCGACTCAAACTGGGGAGAGTTGATAAAATTACTTATCTGCCCTATTTCTTCTTGCTCTAGGTCCCCGAAAAAAGACTCAAGGTCACCAACAGATAGCGTCTCCTGGGCTTGGTTTGCGACACTGTTGAATTTATTTTTAGTAAGGACTTTCTTTCCAACAGTTGGTGCCACAGACATCACAGTCTTCGCTATGGAAGGAATCAGCTCCATCAATTTTCATCACGTCCCTTTTTTGCCGAATTAGTCTGTATAGGATCAAGGCGACGGCGCAAGCGCCGTCGCAGCGGCCTCCGGCCGCCGCTCGGGCTGCGGGCTGACGCCCGGTCCCGAGCGCGGCCAACGGCCGTACTACTTGGCATCATGACGCGGCCCGCAGACGAACGGTTGCCGTTCGGATGAAATCGGTTGATGACGTGCTCAGATCCCGAGGCACCCGGTAGCGGAGTACGACTGTCTTGCGCGGTCGGCACCAGCGCTACCGGGCACCTCGGCCCGAAACCGTGGTGACCCTCCGCTGTGGCCGGGGTGTATAGCTGGTTCATCAAGTGGGCCGGACAGGTCCCACCGAACCGGGCTATTGGAAGGACAGCACGAGTGGTCACGGAGCCGGACAGCTTCCCCAGCAGTCGAACGCCCGGCCTGTCCCCAGGAGACCTCGTGCAGGTCAAGGTCACGAGCCACGAGCCGTGGGGAGTCCTGGTCCAGATCATCGGTCACGAATACATCGGCGCGTCAGTGGACGGGGTTGTCATCGACTCCCCACAGCCACGAGCCGAACCCGAGGACTACCCGGCCATCGAAACCGAGACGAGCGCCGTCGTCGCCCGAATACGGGAAGACGGTAAGCCACCATGGGTCTACCTCTCCATGCTCCACGCCGACGTCTTCCGACCCTCCATGCGAACCGAGCAGTAGTCCCGGTTCCGTGCCACACGGAGCAGGCAACGCCGGGGAACCATGGGGAACCACGGTCAGACAGCCCACATCAGCGTGAGTAGGAGAGGCGCGAGGTCAGCCAGCAGAGGCGTGCTCGGCTTCCCAAGCTAAGGACGTCACCGCCATCCGCGTGTGCAGCCAGGACCGCAAGAGCACGCTCCGCCGCATCGCACATTCATCGCACATGGCTCCGGGAAAGGGCCGGAAGCGCTGAGAAGCCCTCGGAACATCCGCGCAGGTCACAAGGCGTTTCGTCGGTTTGTCGACAGGTCGCCAAGTCCCCTCGGCACAACGGGACTTCGTGGGTTCAAATCCCACACCCTCCGCAGTAAGCGGGCCGGTGGGCTCGGGCCATGACATGGCCCGAGCCCACCGGCCCTCGTCGTTTCAGGAGTCGGAGCCCGTCCAGGCGTTGTGTGAGCGGAAACGGACAGCGGGAGCGGGGAGCATACGCAGCTATCTCATGAGCGGGGTTCACAAGGCGTTCTGACGGCAGCAGAGCCTACTCTCGGTGCCCTATGCCCCCTACAGGGACGGGAGAGCGCTGTGAACCGCCCTCTATCCACGCGTTACGCACTCGTCTACCCCGACTACGGGGTCTTCCAGATCATCGACTGCGCACAGGACGAGCCGGACGCCCCCTTGCCCGGACACGACGACTTCAGCGTTGGTGAGCGCTCCGTGTTCTTCCGCAGCTTCCAGACCAACCTTCGCGTCCGCCTCGACCTGGAGTCCTGGCGATCCGAACCTCCCACCCTGGGCGGGGAGTGGGAAGCCGACCACACCACCGTCATCACCTTCCCCAGCGGCGTGATCGGTGTCAGCGAGCTGACGTACGGAGCGCAGCACGACCTGCTTACCCTCCCCGCACCGGGCCGCTACCGGATTCGGATCGCGCACCGCAACCGCCGCCTGGTCAGCGAGGCCTACATGGCTCTCTTCGAGAGGTTCGAAGACATACGCGGACCGGGCTTCGTCGCCGCCAAGCGCGACCTCGAAGGTCGCGAGCAGTACCTGGCGCAGTTCTGGCCTGAGCCGTAGACGGCACCGCAGCGGCGGTCTGCACCGCCGTCGGGAGCGTCCGTTGGTACCGGCGGGGGCACAGGCAACAGGCCGACCGCGCCAGCGAGGGCGCGGCTCACTCCGCCATGTCGTCGCCGGAATGACGACCGCCACCGTGTCCACGCACCCATCCACCAGCAGATTCGTCGTTTTGTCGACAGATGGTTAAGGCCCTCGGTACAGCAGGGTTTCGTGGGTTCGTATCCCGTAACCCCGCGGGACCAAGGGCCTTCAGCCCTTCTGTCAGTCCGCTGAGCAGCCCTTGTCAGCCGCAGGTGCTCTTCCTCGGGCCCGGCCGCTACCGTTCGCGGCGACCGCCTGCCGTGCGCCCCGGCTCGGGCAGCGGCCCGCCTGCGCGCAGGTGGGTGTCCAGCAGCCACAGCAATCGATCGGCCTCGTGCAGCGCCGCGTAGGCCTCACCGGCGTGACGCGGTCGCGTCCGGAGTGCCTCGGACAAGGTGTCGTACAGGTCCGTGGCGGTGTCGGGTCCGGGTGCGGGCCCGAGGCGGTCCGGCGGAATCGGCACACTCACGAGACGAGCACCCCCGGACCCGTCAGAAGGTCCCCCACCGGCTGGCGCCGCGCCTCGTGGGCCAGGTAGTAGCCGCGTACGAGGGATTCCGGCGGATCGACCGGAGGCAGCGGGGCACGCCGGGCGTCGTCGGGTGCCGGGCGCGGAGCGGGTACCGGAGGGGAAGCCGGTGCGCTCGCGACCGTGCCGGGGTCGGCGGCGTAGCGGCGCACCCGGGAGGCGCGACGCCTGCGGGCCTCGGCGCGCAGTTCTCCGGCGAGGACGCGCGGTGCCGCGTGGAGGCCCCGTGCCGGACGTAGGCAACGAAGGAGGACGGCCACCAGGGCCGTTACGATGTGCACTTGTCTGCCTGCTTTCACCAGGTGGACTGGGCCCGGGGGTGTTCGCCGCACCACCGGGCCGCTTCATGTTCAATTCCTGATAATAGACCAGCTCATCTATAGCACGCTAGGCATGCCAGCATTGCTAGGTGTTCTGGGGGTACCTAGCGTGCCTGACATGGATTGGCGTGAGGGTCTGCCCAGATGGGTGCAGATAGCGGACGAACTGGAGAGGCGCATCCGAGAGGGCGAGTACCCGCCCGGGAGTCGCGTCCCGTCGGTGCTCAGGCTCATGGAAGAGTTCCAGGTGGCCTCCGCGACGGCGCAGAAGGCACTCTCCGGGCTGCGCGACCGGGGGCTGACGCGTACCGAACCGGGGATCGGGTCCACCGTCCGGGAGTCCCCACGACATGCGCCCTAAGCGGCCGCGCCCCTGGTTCCTACTCCTCAGCATCGCCCTCGTCGCGTGCAGCGCAGCGTGGATCGCGCTGGGCCCCGACCTGGGTGTCTGGCTGACCTTCCTCGCCTGGGACGCCCTCATCACCTGGCTGGTCTGTCTGGGGTTCGCCGTCCGCGGCCGCACCGGACCGGGGAAGCCCTGCGACGGGCGGTGACCGGCGCCCGACCGCTCCGGTGACGTGTCGACATGTCGCCGCATCGTTCCAACGGTGACGGGCAGGTGCAAGCCATGATCGGACGACCGCACACCATCGCCCTGGACTACCCCGACCCCGACGCGCTCGCGGACTTCTACGCCGCCCCCGCCGGGCACCCGTTCCGCCTGGAGTACGCCTCAAGAGGCGCCTGAGGTGCCAGGAACGCCTGAACCCGTCCGGGGACGCCCGAACGGGGTCCCCGGACGCTCGCTACTCCTCCTCGGCGTGGTGCGGAAGGATCACCACCGGGATCTGGGAGTGGTGCAGCACTCCCTGGCTGACCGAGCCCAGGAGCAGTCCGCGCACGCTCCCCCGGCCCCGGGACCCCACCACGATCGCGTCGGCCCCCTCGGCGGCCCCCATCAGCGCGTTGACCGGGCTGTCCTGGGTGCGCACCACGCTGACGTCGAAGTCGAGGTCCTCGCGCCGCCTGCCGGTGACTTCGAAGAGCATCTCGCCCACCAGCTCCTCGGACTTGCGGTCGAACAGCTTCTCCTGGGGCTCGTAGCCCATGGAGGTCATCGCGATCGGGTCGTAGGGGTAGGGCACCTCCCAGCTGTTGACCACGACGAGTTCGCCGCCGCTCTCCCGCACCAGGTCCACGGCCAGGCGCAGCGCCCGGCGGGCGTTCCTGGAACCGTCCACGCCGACCACGACCCGGCCGAGCGAGGTAGTCGCGGGGCGGCCCCCGTGCGAGGGCACCACCACGACCGGGCAGGCCGCCTGGGCGGCCACGCGGACGCTCACCGAGCCCACGAACACCGACGCGAACGTGCCCAGGCCCCGTGTGCCGAGCACGAGCACGTCGTGCGTCCGGCTGTGGCTCAGCAGAGCCAGCGGCGGCTCCTCCAGCGCGGTCTCGGTCTCCACCGTCACCGACGGCCGGACGCGGCGCACGTGCTCCGCGGCCTTGGTCAGCACCTCGTCGGCCTGGTCCGAGATCTCCTCGGTGGGGTCGAAACGGGCGGGTACGGAGCCGGCCGACACGATCAGCGGCATTCCCAGCGCGTGGACGGCACGAAGCGGCACGCCCCTGCGCTCCGCCTCGACGGCCGCCCACTCCAGCGCGGCCCGGGAGTGGTCGGAGCCGTCGACGCCGACCACGACCCTGGGCGAGTGCTCCTCGTTGCTTGGCATGGTTTCCCCCTTGGTAACGCTGTCCATCATCGCCGAGGAGGGCGGCCGTTCCCGGGAACGGCACGGTTCCGAGACGGGCCGCCTGGTCTCCCGGGGCCGCCTGGTCTCCCGGGGCCGCCCGCTTCCCTCAGGCCGCCCTCCCCGCTCGTCCGTCCCTCCCCGCCTGTCACCCGTCCTCCGCCAGCGGCGGCAGGACGGCCACGGGCACGGGCGCGTGCCGCAGCACCCCCTGGCTGACCGAACCCATCACCAGTCCCCGCACGCCTCCGCGTCCACGCGAGCCCACAACCAGCAGGTCCGCGTCCCGACCCGCCTCCAGAAGGGCGTCCACGGGGTTGGCCTGCGTCCTGACCGCACTGATCTCCAGGTGCTCGGTCCGCTCGTCGACCACCTCCGCGAGCAGGCCCGCGACGATCTCCTCCGACTGGCGGTCGAACATCTCCTCGTGCAGGGCCCGGGCGTCTGCGGCCAGCGACTCGGCGTTCGCGGGCAGCGGCACCTCCCAGCTGTTGACCACCACGACCTCCGAGCCGCTCAACAGAGCCTCGTGGAGGGCGAAGCGCAGCGCCCGGCGGGAGGACTCGGACCCGTCCACGCCCACCACGACGCGGCCGCGCCGCGGCGGCGGCTTCTCCCGGTCGGGGACGACCACCACGGGACAGGGCGCGTGGGAGGAGGCGCGCACGCCGACCGAGCCCAGCATGATCGCCCGGACCCCGCCCAGGCCCCGCGACCCCACCACGACGACGTCCTCGGGCAGGGCGTCGTTGAGCAGGACCGCGGGCGCGTCCTCCGGCGCCAGGACGGTCGCCACGTCCAGACCGGGCCGGGCCCGGTGCGCGTACGCGGCGCCCGCGGTGAGCAGGTCGTGCCCCGCCTCCCGCTGGTCCTCGAGGGCCGTGCGCCCGGCGATCCCGTAGGCGCCGATGACCACCGGCATCCCGAGGCCGTGCACGATGCGCAGTTGTGTGCCGCGTCTGGCCGCCTCCTCGGTCGCCCAGAGCAGGGCGGCGTTGGAGGCGGGTGTGCCGTCCACGCCGACCACGACCGCGGGCGGGCGTTCCTGTGCGTTCATCCCCGACCCCTTCCCCC
>NZ_LEKI01000080.1:0-24547 GCF_001029525.1 Nocardiopsis sp. RV163
CCCGCCCCCTACCCGGCCGCCTCCAGGCCGCCCTGCATCAGCGACAGGATGATGTGGTTGTCCCGGTAGATCTGGTTCCGGGCGGCGGGGTGGTCCTCGGGGAAGGACTCCACCCGCGCGCCCTCCAGGGCCGGGGCCAGGTACTTGTAGGTCCAGATCGGGATGCGCGGCAGCAGCTCGTTGAAGACGATCGCCATCGTCTTGAGGGCCTCGGTCTGCTCCTCCTCGGTCCGCGCGGTCTTGGCGACCTCGACCAGCGCCTCCAGGTCCACCTCGCCCCGGCTGGGGCTGTCCACCTTCAGGTCGAAGTCCTGCCCCGGGGTCTCACCGGTGCGGGCGTTCTCCACCAGGAAGTTCATCTGGAAGGCGCCCCAGTACTGAGGGATCTCCGGGCTGCCCCAGTGGCGCACGGCCACCTCGAAGTCACCTGCGGCCCAGATGCCCCAGGGGTTGTCCGCGGGCACGTTGCGCGCGGTCGTCTTGATCCCGAAGGCGTTCCAGGCCTCCTCCACCTGGGTGGCGGTCAGCTCGAAGTCGCCCCAGCCCGCGACGCCGATGATCTCGTAGCCGGCCTCCCGGCCCTCGGCGGTGTGCCAGACCCCGTTCTCCTTGGTCCAGCCCGCCTCCTCCAGCAGTTCGGCGGCCCGGTCCGGATCGTGGTCGTAGGCGGCGAACTCCGCGAGCTCCTCGGGGGTGAAGATCTGCTCGGTCTGGAGGTCGACCAGCCCGGAGTAGTACCGCACACCGCCGTAGGCCTCGCCCCGCGCCACCTGGCCGATCTGGTCGCTGTCGAGCAGGTGTTTGAGCGCCTTGCGCACCCGCAGGTCCTTGAGTTCGGGCTTGGCCGCGTAGTTGAACATCAGCCCGCAGCCGTCGTAGCCGGGGTGCTCGATCCACCGGAACCCCTCGACGGCGCGGAACGCCTGCTGATCCGCGGCGGAGGTGGCCAGGGTCGAGTAGTCGACCTCGCCCTGCTGGATGAGCAGGGAGGCCTGGCGGTTGTCGCCCTTGTGGACGACCACCTCCTCGAAGTTCACCTCCTCGCCCTGGTAGCCGGTGCTCTCGCGCACCAGGGTGATCCGCGCGTCGGACATCTGCGCCCGGTCGAAGGTGTAGGGGCCGCTGGTGACGATCTCCTCGGGGTTGAACTCGATGAACTCGGCGTTGAACTCGGCGTGCTCGTCGTCGCCCTGGCGCACTCCGTCGGCCACCATCGCGATCGCGCGCTCCCCGAAGTCGCCGTAGGTCGACTTGGAGAAGATCCGGTGCTTGACGACCTGGAGCTCGATGCCGGGGAAGGGGTTGTCGAAGCGCGCGCGGACGCTGAGGTCGTCCAGCCGCTCCAGTTCGGTGATCTGCGGGAAGCCCACCGACCAGGCGGGCGCTTCCAAGACCCGGATGGCGTAGTTCTGGTGCAGGTCCTCGGCGGTCAGGTCGGTGCCGTCGCTCCACCTCAGGCCCGGACGCAGGGTGACGATGAGGTCGTCGCCCTCCCAGGCGCTGTTCTCCAGGAGCAGGTAGTCCCACTCGTGGGTCTCCCAGTTGTAGAAGGCGCCTGCGGGCAGGAAGAGGTCGGCGTACACGGAGTTCATCAGCAGCGCGCCGTCCTCCACGGCGACGTTGCGCGTCTGGGCCGCCAGGTCGAAGTCGAAGACGCCCGTGAACTGCGCGGCGCCGCCCTCGGCGTTGTCGCCGCCCGCGCAGGAGGACAGCACTCCGGCGCCGGCGACGCCCGCCGTGCCGAAGCCGATCGTCCGGAGCAGGCGCCTGCGGCTCAGGTCCCGCATCAGGGGGTGGGGGGTGGAAGGGGTCAATGGTGCTTCCTTTCGAGTAGGACGGCGAGCAGACCGAGGGAGAGCACCACCAGGCCGATCACGACGGTGAGGGCGCTGATGACGGACTCGGCTGTGCCGGGGGGTGTGAGGACGAGCATGAGTGCGCTGGTCAGGGCGAGGAAGGCTCCGGCGAGGAGTCCGAAGCGACCGACGACGGCGAGCACCGCCTCACCCCCTGCCGACGACGTGGCAGGCGAGCAGCCGGTCGTGCGCGGGGGCCAGCGGCGGCCGGACGGTGTCGCAGCCGCCCTCCTCGTAGAGGGGGCAGCGCGGGTGGAAGTCGCACCCGGACGGCAGGTCCGTCAGGTCGGGGATCTCGGAGCTGCGCAGCCTGATCCGTTCCCGGCCGTGCGCCAGGTCGGGGTCGGGTTCGCAGACGGCGTCGACGAGCGCCTTGGTGTAGGGGTGGCGGGGGTCGTTGACCACGCGCGGGGTGGGCCCGTGCTCGACGATCCTGCCCAGGTACATGACGGCGATCTCGCCCTCCCAGGCGAAGTACTTGGCCACGGCCAGGTCGTGCGTGATGAACAGGAAGCCCACACCGAGGTCGTCGCGCAGCGCGCCGAGGGTGTTGAGCAGGCTGACCCGGATGGACACGTCGAGCATCGAGGTGGACTCGTCGGCGATGATCACCTCGGGTTCCATCGCCAGGGCGCGGGCCACGGCCACGCGCTGGCGCTGGCCGCCGGACATCTGGTGCGGGTACTTGTCGAGGTACTCCTCTGCCGGAGTGAGGTCGACCCGTCGCAGGAGTTCGGCGGTGGCCCGGCGGGCCCCGTGCCTGTCCTCGACCAGCCCGTGGCGGCGCAGCCCGGCGGAGACGGTCGAGTAGACGGTGCGCACGGGGTTGAGCGAGGCGTAGGGGTCCTGGTGGATGAACTGGACCGAGCGGCGGAAGCGGCTCCGTTCGCGCCGGTCCATTTCCGCGACGTCCCTGCCCCGGAAGAGCACGGAGCCCCGGACGGGGTCGGCCAGGCCCGCGGCCATGCGGGCACTGGTGGTCTTGCCGCAGCCGGACTCCCCCACCAGGCACAGCACCCGTCCGGGGCGCACGTCCAGGTCGACCCCCGCGACGGCGGGCACGTCGCCGCGCGGGGTGGGGAAGACCTGGTGCGCGCCGCGCAGGCTGAGCACCGGCGGGGTCTCCCCGCCCTCGTCGGCGGGTGCGGCGCCGGGCTCGGGCCGCGGGTCCGCTGAGACGGTCCGGTCAGTCACGGGTGGCCCCCTCGGTGGAGAGTTCGTTCGAACGCAGGCAGGCGGCGGCGTGGCTCAGCCCGTCGGGGCGGTGCGTGAGCACGTCGAGCACGGGCCGGGTGGATCCGCACCGCTCGACGGCGTGCTTGCAGCGCGGCGCGAAGGAGCAGCCGGGGGGCAGCGCGGAGAGGCTGGGCGGGCCTCCGGGCAGCGATTCGGGAACTCTGAGGTCGCCGGTGACCGGTGGCACCGAGTTGATCAGGGCCGAGGTGTAGGGGTGCCGGGCGCGGTGGAAGATGTCGCGGGTGGTACCGGTCTCGATCAGCCGTCCCGCGTACATGGTGCCGACGCGGTCGGCGAGTTCGGCGGCCAGACCCAGGTCGTGGGTGATGAAGACCATCGCGAAGCGCAGTTCCTCGCGCAGTTCCGCGAGGCGCTCGACGATGGAGCGCTGGGTGAGGATGTCCAGGGCGGTGGTGGGCTCGTCCAGGATGAGAAGCTGCGGCTCCAGGGCCAGGGCGAGCGCGATGAGGGTGCGCTGACGCATGCCGCCGGAGAGCTCGTGGGGGAAGCTGTCCAGCACCCGGGCGGGGTCGAGCCGGACCATGCGCAGCAGCTCGGCGGAGCGTTCGAGGACCTCGGCGCGCGTGCGGCGGCCCCGGTCGTGGGCGCGGAAGGTGTCGAGGAAGTGGTCGCGCACACGCAGCACGGGGTTGAAGGCGTTCATGGCGCCCTGGAAGACCATGGCCGCCTCGTTCCAGCGGAAGCGGCGCAGGTCCTCGCGGGCGAGGGTGCGCACGTCGACGAGGCGGCCGTCCTTGCGGCGGAAGAGGACCTCGCCCGCGGAGAGGACGCCGGTGCGCGGCAGCAGCCGGAGCAGGCCCAGGCCCAGGGTGGTCTTGCCGCAGCCGGACTCCCCCACCAGGGCCATGGACTGGCCGGGGTGGAGGTCGAAGGAGACGTCGCGTACCGCGGTGACCTGTTTCCTGCGGCCGGTGCGGTAGCCCACGTCCACCCCCCTCACCGACAGCAGGGGGCCCTCGGCGGGCGGCGGGGCGGCGGTGCGGTCGGTCATGGCTCACCTGTCCCGGAGTCGCGGGTTGAGGGCCTGCTCCAGGGACCGGGTCATGGTGACCAGCCCGATCTGGAAGAGCATGATCATCACCATCGGGGCGATGAGGAAGGGCGCCGCCTGGGGCAGCAGGAAGGCGTTGTTGTTCCAGGCCTGCTGGATCATCAGGCCCCAGTTGTCGGCGGTGCTGGGCAGCAGGCCGAGCAGGTACATGCCGACCACGGCGTAGATCGCGTTGGTGATGGCGATGATGAAGTTGATGAAGATGTAGCCCGCCATGTTGGGCAGCACCTCGACGAAGAGGATGCGCGCGGTGCCCAGGTCCTGGAGCCGGGCGGCCTCGACGAACTCGCGTTCCCTGAGGGTGAGCACCTGGGCGCGGATGGAGCGCATGAGGTAGGGCCAGGTGACCAGGCCGATGATGAAGGAGACCACCAGCGGCGAGGAGGTGCGGAAGAACGACGCGATGACCAGCATCAGCACGATGAACGGGATGGTCATCGTGATGTCGGTGAGCTGGAGCAGGAAGTGGTCGATCCGTCCGCGCACGTACCCGGCGACGCCGCCGAGGACGACCGCGACGGCCACGGTGATCACGGCGGCGACGAAGCCGACCCAGATGGGTTCGCGTCCGCCCAGTACGAGCTGGGTGAAGGTGTCCTTGCCCTGGTGGTTGGTGCCGAGCCAGTGCTCGGCGGTGACCGGTCCCCAGATCGCGGTGACGTCCGTGGGGTTGTGGTGGTCGATGAGCAGCGGCCCGACGAAGGAGAAGAGCAGGACGCTCAGGACCAGGCAGAGGCCGACGAACCCGCTGGTGCTGCGGGTGAGGCCCTGCCAGATCGTTCCCCAGAGCCCGGGGGCTGCGGTGGTGGTGACGGCCATTTCCGGTGGGCTCCTACGTTCGGATGCGCGGGTCGAGGCGGCTGTAGAGGAGGTCGGCGACGAGGTTGGCGACCACCACGCAGGACGTGATGATGATGAGCAGCCCCTGTAGGAGCGGGTAGTCGCGGTAGTTGACGGCGTCCAGGAGCAGGCCGCCGACGCCCTTGTAGACCAGGACCTGTTCGACGAAGATCGCCCCGCCGACGAGGGTGCCGAAGGAGATGGCGATCTGGGCGACCAGCGGCAGGACCGCGTTGCGCCCGACGTAGGAGACGGCGATGCGCTGGTCGCGCAGCCCCCGGGCGCGTGCGACGGTCACGTAGTCCTCGCCCAGCACTTCCGAGGTGGAGGCCTTCATGATGAGCATCCAGGTGCCGATGATGGCGAGCACGTAGGTGACGATCGGCAGGGCCGCGTGGTACAGGGCGTCTCCGAGGAACTCCGCGTTGAACCCCGCCTGGACGCCGGGGCTGATCGTGCCGCGCAGGTCGATGGGGTCGAACCACCCCAGGTACATGCCTCCGCCGAAGACCAGGGCCATCGCGATGAGGTAGTTGGGGACGGCGCCCAGGACCGAGGCGAGGACGCTGAGCGCGTGGTCCAGGAAGCGGTTGCGCCAGTAGGCCATCACCATGCCCAGGGCCAAACCGAGGACGACGGCGATGACTGTGCCGACGCCGATGCTGAACAGGGTCCAGGGCAGGTAGGCGCCGATGGCCTCCATGACGCTCTGGCCCGGCCGGTTGATGGTCATGCCCAGGTCGAAGGTGACCAGGCCGACCAGGAAGTCCCACCACTGCTGGTACAGGGGGGCGTCGGGGTCGTAGGCCAGCGAGTTCATGGCGATGACCCGGGCCTCCTCCAACGACATGCCGCCCTGCGTGAGGCGTCCGGCCATCACGTCGATCGGGTCGCCGGGCATGGCGCGGCCGAGGAAGAAGGTCGCGTTGGCGACGACGAACACCACGACGACGGCCTTGCGGACCTTGACGGCGGCGTAGTGGCGCCAGATCCGCGTCAGCGGGGGCGCGGGCGCGACGGTGCGGGCCGCCGCGCCGCTCCCGGCGCGCGGCGGTGGCGGGGAGGCCGCGATTTCTGTGGCCACGGGGCTCCTTCGGGGGGCGCAGGGACTCCGTTTCTATTAGGAAAGTTTCCTAATAGATGGCTCACGGTAACCCGATCCATGTGGTCCAGACCACCTTCGTGACCAAACGGCGTCTTCCGAGCGACACGATCGACATCACAAAACGAACAGAAATCGATAAACCGTCACATATGGTTGCCGCGCCGATTGGCCGAATCCGGCCACATGAGCAGACTCATGACATTTGTGGGTGTTGTCATCACACGGGTGGTTCGTACGGTTACGTCTCCGAAGCACACGATCCCGTTCCCCCGAACGGACCGAGAACGCGGAGGCGACCCCCGTGCGCACAGCACGCGCAACCACACTGGCCTCGACCGTCCTCGTGACGGCCCTGGCCACTTCCCTCGCGGCGGCCTCCCCCGCCGACGACACCGCCCTCTCCGAGTTCCACGACCAGGAACTGGCCTGGGCCCCCTGCACTGAGGAGGTGCTCCAGGGACTGGAGTGCGCCGACGTCGTGGTCCCGCTCGACTACTCCGACCCCGGGGGCGAGCGCGTCACGGTGGCCGTCAGCCGGGCCCGCGCCACCGACCCCGGACAGCGGCGCGGCATCCTGCTGACCAACCCCGGAGGGCCGGGCGGGCACGGGCGGAGCATGCCCCTGCCGTTGGACCCGCAGACGGGTACCGGACTCGTCGGCGGCCTGGGTGTCGCCGAGGTGTACGACGTCATCGGCATGGACCCCCGCGGCACCGGCGGGTCCTCGCCCAGGCTGGACTGCGGCTCGGAACCGCCGCCCGTGTACCCGAGTCCGACGGACGCGGAGATCTCCGAGGCCACCCGGTCGGCGATCCGCTACCAGCGCGCCTGCGAGCAGGCCGAGGGCGACGTCCGCCCGCACATGACCACCGCCAACACCGCCCGCGACATGGACGTCGTCCGGGCCGCTCTGGGCGAGGAGAAGACCAGCTACCTGGGCTACTCCTACGGCACCTACCTGGGCGCGGTCTACGGGAGCCTGTTCCCCGAGCGGCTGGACCGCAGCGTGCTGGACTCGTCGGTGCACCCCGACGGCGTCTGGCGCGACGTCTTCATGATGCAGGCGCCGGCCTACAGTGAGAACATGGACCGCTACACGGCGTGGGTGGCGGGGTACGACGAGGTCTTCGGCTTCGGTTCGACCCGGGAGGAGGTCTACGCGACCTTCGAGGCGACCGCCGAGCGGCTGCGGGAGGAACCGCTCGAGGTCGCGCCCGGCGTGTCCTACGACAACCACCTGTTCCACATGGAGGTGGGCATGTACTCGCGCTTCCAGGACCGGTGGGACGTGGTCTCGGAGGTCCTGGGGTACATCGTGCACGACCAGCCCCTGCCCCAGCCCCTCGCCGCCCAGGCGGGCGCACTGGCCGAGGAGGAGTACGGCACGGCCACCATCGACCTGCAGACGGCGGTGCTGTGCGAGGCCGAGTGGCCCGAGCGGATCAGCACCTACCACGCGGACGCCCGGGAGTACCGGGAGGAGCACCCCTACGGCAGCGGCGCCTACTGGGCGGTTCCCCGACCGTGCACCTTCAACGGCCTCGACCGGCCCGAGCCCCCGGTCGAGCTGGAGCGGGAGGGCTACCCCGAGGCACTGGTCATCGCCGGTGAGTTCGACGCCAACACCGCCTACGAGGGCGGCCCGGCCATGGCCGACCGGCTGGACAGCTCCCTGATCACCGTCGCCGGTGACGGCGGGCACGGCTTCTACCTCCCCGGCGGCCTGGACTGCGTGGCCGAGGCGGTGGACGCCTACCTGGTGGACGGGGCCCGGCCTGAGGACCTCACCTGCCAGGGCCTGCCCCCGGCGCAGGTCGACGGGGAGGTTGAGGTGGAGGCCGAGGACCTCGTGGCGCTGCGCGACCGGACCGGCCCGAGCGGCCTGGGCATCTGACCCCGGAGACGAAAGCGGCCCGGGCCGCCCCCGCGAGGGGCGGCCCGGGCCGTTCTCACGGCGACTGCGGAGGATTATTCATCCCATTATCGGATGAATAGGACTCTCGGGGCTAGGTGCACCGGTGGATCACCCGTCCATAGGGACGATGGGAGGGGGCGGGGTGAGGACAGGGCCCCGCGGCCCCGGTCGCTCAGCGGTTGGCGCCCTCAAGGGTGCCGGTGACCGTCTCACCGATGTTGGCGGTGGTCGCGTAGCAGATGATCTCGCGGTCGTTGGCCTGGTCCCAGCTGTCCTGGGTCGGGGTGAGGTAGTAGGAGTAGATCTCCGAGTCGAGGTAGTCGACGCCGATGAAGTCGGTGAAGTTCTGACCCTTGCAGACATCGTCGGCCTCGGTCTGGACCGCCGAGTCGCCGGGGTACTCGGCACCGGTCAGCTGGTGGGAGTGGAAGAACTCCGAGTCGTGCTCCTGGGAGCAGTCCACCAGCGGGACCTCACTGATTCCGTCGCTGAACAGCGCGGTCTCCATCTCGGACTCGATGAAGCAGTCGCCCACCTCCAGGGAGAACACGTCGACGGTCCCGGGAGAGACGGGTTCGGCGGTCTCCTCGGACGCGGTCGGCGCCGAGGCGTCCGTGGGCTGGGGCGCGACGGTCTCCCCGCCGCCCTGGAGGGCGGGGGGCAGCAGGGGAAGCGAACCGCAGGCCGTCGTGGCCGCCAGGGTGGCGCCGACGGCCAGGGTTCCCAGGACGACACGGCCGAAGAGCGGGCGGTGCGTTGCGGACAACATGGGGAACTCCACTGGATCGTTCGGTACTGATGCCGACACGGGGGACGGAATCGGCGACACATACCCAGATGCCGGGGACGTGGAGAAGGTTTCGCCGCAGGTAGGTATGTGTCGTTTTCTGTTACCTTCCGGGGCGCCGCGTGACGCGAACTGCCGCAGGCAGAAGGGGGATGGGGGAAGGGCCGCTCGGGCGGCCGGGGAGGCGGAGGCGGGTCAGGGCCTGCGCCGTCCGGGGGAAGCTCAGCGGTTGGCGTCCGCGAGGGTGCCGGTGACCATCTCGCCCGAGTTGGAGGTGGTCGCGTAGCAGATGATCTCGCGGTCGTTGAACTGGTCCCAGGTCTCCTGGGTGGGGTAGAGGTGACCGACGTAGATCTCCGACTCGGCGTAGGAGACACCGATGAAGTCGGTGAAGTTCTGACCGGTGCAGATCTCGTCGGCCTCGGCCTGGACCGCCGAGTCGCCGGGGTACTCGGCCTCGGTCATGTCGTAGGAGAAGAAGAACTCCGAGTCGTGCTCCTCCGCGCAGTCCACCAGCGGGATGTTGCTGACTTCGCCGCTGGCGAGCGCGGTGTTCATCTCGGACTCGACGAAGCAGTCGCCGACGTTGAGCTCCATCACGTTGCCGGCACCCATGAAGGACATGAGGGCACCACAGCCGCTGAGAGCGAACACGCTACCCGCGGCGAGTGCCGAGACACCGGCGGTACGCAGGAGGGGGGAGAAATTCGACATGGGGATACTCCGAAAGTTATACATGGGGCTCGCCGTCCAGAAAGAGGCGGCGAGAAGGTAACAATTCACTACCTGGGGGTTTATGTCAATTTCATTTGCGGAAACGACGGAATGGCAGTGGATCGTCACGGTGCGCCTCCACGCCCCCTCCCTCGCCTCACCCCTATGGGATGCCGCAAACGCGAAGCAGGACATCACAGACCTATGACGTTTTCCGAAGCCACGTCCTCGCCCGAGCGACCACGGCGGGCGGCCGCGCGCACACGGGTTCCAGGAGCGGATTGCGGAAAGGACGGCGGAGGGCTTCCGGCAGAGCGCGGGGAGTGAAGACTTCGGGGGAAGCGGGCGAACGGAGTGAGAGCGCGACAGGGCGTTCCCGCGCGGTGTTTCCGCACAGGGCGTCACCACGGGAAAAGCGAGGGCCCCGGCCGTTTCCGGCCGGGGCCCTCGCCTCGGGTGCGTCATCAGGGACTCGAACCCCGGACCCGCTGATTAAGAGTCAGCTGCTCTGACCAACTGAGCTAATGACGCCTGTTGTTCATCGCCCTGCCTTCCGGCCGCGGCGACAGGGACAACTCTACCCGACCGATGGAGTGCCCCGCGCCGCGAACCGCACGATGTGGGGCACCCCACCGGGGCGGCTGCCTCCGCGCCTGTGACGGCGCGCGGGCGACACGAAGGCCCCGGGTGGAAGGCGGTGCCTTCGCCCGGGGCGGCGCGGACACGACGGGACCCGTGCCCGGCCTCAGACGCTCAGTCTGCGCGCCTGCCCGGCCAGCAGTGCCACCGCGAGCAGGACACCGGCCACCGCCGCCACCAGAACTGCGGCCGGCCCCTCCCCGGTCGTGCCCATGAAGTCGGCGGCGGCGATGCCGTTGACGGCCAGGTACCACAGCATCGGGTACAGCACCCGGAAAAGCGTCGGGGTGCGGCCCAGCGTCCCCAGGGCCGAGGCCAGGGCCGGGACGAAGACGGCCCCGGCGCACCAGGCGGCGACGGCGGCGGTGTCACCGGCGGCCGCCAGCCGCACCAGTGGACCGGCTCCGGCGAGCACCGCGAGCAGCACACCGGCCGCCCACCCCGCCACTTGACGGCGGACCGGACCGGGGTAGGCGGCGAGCAGCGCCTCCACACCCGTGCCGACCTGGGAGGTCGAGACACGGGCCCACACCAGCACCGGCCAGATCCAGCAGGCGGGGAGAACGACCGCGCGCACCGCCTCCAGCGGAAGCCACAATCCCGCCGCACCGAGCACCAGCGCGCCGAGCCACCACCACAGCGACACCCCGGCGAACAGGATCCGCAGCTCCGCCCAGACCAGGCCTCGGGGCGCGGGCGGCCGGACGGCGCGTGCGGCGCGAAGACCGGGCCGAGCCCCGGCCCTGACGCGCGGTACGGGCTGTGTGCTGCGTACACGGAACCACGCCGCGGACACCGACACCAGGGCGAGGGCCCCGGCGACGATGAGCAGCCGCTCGGTCAGGAAGGCCCCGTCGAGGGCCAACCCCTCCCAGGGGACCGGGACGAGGGGCTCGTCCACCCTGGTGAACCCGAGACTGAACTCCCCCTCCGCCTCGATCCCGGCCCGCGCCATCCCGGCGTCGAAGGGGTCGGCCAGAGTCTGGACACCGATACCGCCGAACGGTGCCCGGCTGCTCTGGCTGCCCAGCACCACGGCCATCCAGACCGGGATCCAGAGGACGTCGGCGAACCCGCCGCGCAGCCCGGGAACGGTGTCGAACACCAGCGCCACCGCCGCGACGGCGACCACGACGGGGACCGTGACCGCCAGGAAGGGCAGCACCAGCCCCACCGGGTCGACGGCGGTGTCCTCACCGCGCGTCCACCACATCACCAGGGCGACCCCGACCAGTACCGCGACCATGGACAACAGGACCGCGAGGTTGCTGAGGAACTTGCCGGAGAGGTAGCCCAACGACCGCAGCGGTGTGACGGCCAGTACCTCCCCCGCACCGGTGCGCCGGTCGCGGGCGACCGCGCCGCGGACGACGTAGAAACCGCCGAGGGCCAGCCACAGCGCCCCGCCCAGTGCCACCACGGCTCCCACGTAGGCCATGTCGTAGACCCCGCGGTGTCCCCCGGCGTCGACCACGGTCCAGTGGCCGTCGGCCGCGGGCACGGCCAGGTAGGCGAGCGTGGCCGCGCCCAACAGGGTCAGGGCGTAGGAGGGGCGGCGGACCCGTTCCCGGAGGTCGCCGAGTGCGAGCCGGGGGATCATCGCACCGCTCCCACGGCCGCACGGTAGGCGTCCTCCAACTCCGGCGCCACCGGGACGGCGTCGGACGTGGGCCGCTGTTCGGACAGGAGCCGGGCCCGCACGCGTCCGTCGCCGTCTCGCAGGGCGCGGACCACGGTGTGGCGCTGTTCCAGGGAGGCCAGACCCGCGGGGTCCTCGGTGGTCTCCCACACCCTGCCCGCCAACCGTCCCGCCAGGTCGGCCGGGCGGCCGCGGCGGACCAGGCTTCCGCCGACCACCACGGCCACGTCCGTGGCGACCGCCTCCACGTCGGTGACGATGTGGGTGGACAGGACGACCACCCGGTCGGCGGCCAGTTCGCTGAGCAGGGAGTGGAAGCGTGCGCGTTCCTCGGGGTCGAGGCCGACGGTCGGCTCGTCCATGACGATCACGCGCGGGTCGTTGAGCAGGGCCTGGGCGATGCCCACCCGCCGCACCATACCGCCGGAGTAGGTGCCCAGGCGCCGGTCGGCCGCGCCGTCGAGTGCGACGAACTCCAGTAGTTCACCGATGCGGGCGCGGGCCGTGCGTGCGCCCACCCCCTTCGCGGCGGCGAGGTAGGACAGGAACTCGCGTGCGGTCAGGTCGGGGTAGAAGCCGAAGTCCTGCGGCAGGTAGCCGAGGGTCCGCCGCAGGGAGCGCGGCCGCGCGGTCACGTCGGTTCCCTCGAAGAGGACGCGTCCGCTGGTGGGTCGGGCGGCCGTGGCGACGATCCGCATCAGCGTCGACTTGCCCGCGCCGTTGGGGCCGAGGAGGCCGAGCACGCCCGGCCGGAGACTGAGGGTGACACCGTCGACGGCGCGGAGGCCGCCCCGGTAGACCTTGGTGACGTCGGTGAGGTCGAGCACCGGCTCACCGACCGGTCAGGTCGGTCGGCTCGCCGTCGCGCAGCACCCGCACCCCGGTCGGGACCTCCACACGGAACCGGTCCTCGTAGACGCAGACCCCGTTGCAGGAGTTCTCCAGGCGGAGCGTGCCGTCCTCCAGCGACCAGGTCGAGGTGACTCCGGGGTCACCCCAGGTGTCGATCCACCGGGTCACCTCGACGTCGATGCGGTCCGCGGGTACGAGGTCGGTGTGCGTCCCGTCGGCGACCACGTCGAGCACGTCGCCGTCGAAGGGAAAGGTGGTCGTGTCCGGTTCGGCCCGGACGGGGTCGGGCCAGCCGCACCCGGACAGCAGGCTCACCGCCGCGACCGCGGTGAGTACCGCCGCCGGACGTGTCCTCGTCGTCATGATGGTTCGCATGTGACAAGGCAACCGGTTCCACGGGCGCGTATCACTACGCGTGAACGCCGTATCGGGGGTGGGGCTGGCCCTACCCCCGAGCCTCACCCCGGACCCGTCCGCGGGACGGCACGTGGAGGTGCCCGGGGTGAGGGCCGCCACCGATCCGGCCCGGGCCCAGCCGCGCACCGCCGGCCGGGAAGGGACGGCCGGGAAGGGACGGCCGTGTCCGTCCGGACGGACGACGAAGGCCCCGGGCTGAAGGCGGTGCCTTCGACCCGGGGCCGTTGTCTGTGCGCCATCAGGGACTCGAACCCCGGACCCGCTGATTAAGAGTCAGCTGCTCTGACCAACTGAGCTAATGGCGCCTGTCATGCCATGGTACCGGCCCTGCGGACCTCCCCGGCGACGTCGTTAACTCTAGCAGGACCGCAGGAGGGCCGCGAACCGGTCGCGGACCGGCGGGAGCGGCGGTCCTCCCCTCGGTCCCCTGCCCCGGAGTGCCTAGGCGAAGGCCAGGAACAGCGCGACGACCACGGCGATGAGCAGGACCGCGCCGACGACGGCCAGGACGATCGGCATGACCGGGCGGCGCGCGGGCTCCTCGGTGCTCGGGTTCTCGTCGACGAAGCGGCGGAAGTGCTGCGTGGTTCCCGCCGGGTCCATGTTGGGATCGTTGTTCTGTGTCATGGGGTTGACCTTAGCGACTCATGGGAGTGGTGAGGACCCCCGTGGGTATATCTAATCCTTTTCGCTACGCGCTCTTGGCCCTCCCCCGACGCGCACCTGCGGCGACCGCGCTGGGCGACGCGGCGCGTACTCCGCGTCCCCTCGGGGGCGGCTGCTTTCTCACCCGGGTGAAAGCCGAACGTAAGATCCCCGTTCGACACTGGTGCCGGGAGGACGGGGCTCGGCCGGTACTTCCCCGCGGCCGTGCCGTCCCTCCCGGGGCCCGGCACGCAGCACGGCGGCCATCCGGGCCGTGGGCGTGCTCCCGCGTGCCGGGTCCACCCCCTCCAGTCGGCGCACCAGCTCCGCTGCGGACCGGTCCGGGCGGGTGTCGTCGAGCCAGACCGCCGCCATGCGCAGCGCCAGGGGCAGGTGGCCCAGTGCCTGGGCGAGGCGGCGCAGCACCGACTCGGCGCACCGGTCCCGCCCCTCCCTCGGGCGCAGCAGGTCCACCGCCGCGTCCGGGGGTAGCGGCCCCACGGGCAGGGCGCGCAGGCCGTCGCGCACCAGCAGGTCGGTCAGCCAGTAGCGGCTGGTGACGAGCGCCGCGCACCCGGTGCCGCCGGGGAGCAGGGGGCGCACCTGGCGTGCGGAGGCCGCGTTGTCCAGGACCAGCAGGACCCGCCGGTGCGCCAGCAGCGTGCGGACCCGGGCGGCGGCCTCGTCGGCGTCCATGGCCTCGGTGCCGCGGGTGCCGGTGGACAGGGACCGCACCAGGCGGCGCAGCACATCGGCCGGGTCGCGCGGGCTGCCGTCGCCGCCGCGGAGGTCGACGTAGAGCTGCCCGTCGGGGAAGTGCGGCGCGGCCGCGCGGGCCCAGCTCAGGGCGAGGGCGCTGGCCCCCGCGCCCGCGGGGCCGCGCACGAGCGCGCTGCCTGGAGCGGTGCTGGAAGGGTCCACCAGCCGGTCCAGCTCGGCCAGGGCCTCATCGCGCCCCAGCAGCGCGGGGGGCGCGGCGGGCAGTTCGGCCGGTGCGAGGGCGGCCGACACCGGGGCGGGCGCGCGGACCGGGCCTTCGCCGCGGCCGTCGCGTTCCTCCGCCCCCGCCGGGGCGCCCGGCTCGCCGCCGGTCCCTGTGTCCGGTCCGGCGGCCGGACCGGACTCGGAACGGGGTCCGGCGGCCGGACCGGGGCGGGCCCCGGCCGTGGGAGCGGGGGTCCGGGCCCCGGCGCCCTGCTCAACGGAGGCGCGCTGGTGCGGGACGCTGGCGCCCGGGGTGCCGTCGAGGTCGCCGCGCAGGATCCCCTGGAAGGTCTCCTGGAGTTCGCGGCCCGGGTCCGCGCCCAGGTGCTCGGCCAGAGCGTCGCGGGTGCGGGCGTACACACGCAGGGCCTCACTGGGGCGCCCGCAGCGGTAGAGGGCGGTCATCTGGACCCGGATGAGGGGTTCGCGCTCGGGGTGGTCGGTGGCGATGGGGCCGATCTGGTCGGCCACCCGCTCGTGGTCGCCCCGGGCCAGGGCGGCGCCGAACCCCTCCTCGGCGGTCCGCAGGAGTTCCTCGTTCAGGGGCGGGACGTCGCGCTCGTGCAGGACGGGGCTGACGATGTCGGCCAGGACGGGGCCCCGCCACAGGCCCAGTGCGCTGATGAGCAGGTCGGCGCGGCCGGAGGGCCCGACGCCCCCGTCGGCGCGGCGGACCAGGGAGCGAAAGCGCAGCAGGTCGCACTGGTCCTCGGTGAGGTCGACCCGGTAACCGCCGTCGCCTCCCGTGATGAGAGGGGTGCCGCAGTGCTGGTCCAAGACGGCGCGCACACGGGTCACGTGGACCTGGAGGGCGCTGCGCGCGGACGGGGAGGCCGGGCTCCCCCAGACGCGTTCGATGAGGTGCGCGGCGGGTACGGTGCGCCCGGTGTTGAGCAGGAGCGTAGCCAGTAGGGCGCGGCGCTTGTCCCCGCGCAGGCGCAGCGGAGCCCCGTCCATCTCGACGCCGAACTGCCCGAGCAGCCCGACGCGCAGCCCGTCGGCGGTGTGCGCTGACGCGCCCTGCCGGGCCTGCCCGGCCGTGTCGTGCCACCGCCTCGCCGGGTCGCTCAGCGACACAGCACCCTCCCCCTCGCGGAGCGCGCGTGCGAGCGGGTGAACCCCGGCGCCCCCTGGTTCCAGATTGCCGTCTGAACTGGGATATCGCAATCACGCACCCCCCACTTGCCGCCGCGGCCGTCCCTTGGAATCCTGGATTCTCCCGCTTTTTCCACTCTCTTCGTTGACTCTTCACCACGACCGAAAGAAACTTTCCTCCATGGCGGAAATTCCGAAGCCCGCGGGCGGACGGGCGGAGACCGGACACGTCTCCGCGCCTCCCGTCCCCACGACGGTCCTGCGCATCCGGTCGCTCCTGCCCTCTCTCGCTCCCGCGGAGCGGCGGGTCGCGCAGCACGTCGTCGACGACCCCGAGCGGGCCGCCGCCTCCTCCATCACCCAGCTCGCCAAGGACTGCGCCACGTCCGAGGCCACCGTGATCCGGTTCTGCCGCACCATCGACTTCAGCGGTTACCGGGAACTGCGCCTCGCCCTGGCGACCGAGGCGGGTCAGGCGCGTGGCGCCCGCGGGGCGGCCCCGGAGCTGTCCAGCGACATCAATCCCGACGACACCCTCGTCACGGTGGTGCAGAAGATCGCCTACACCGACGCGCGCGCGGTGGAGGAGACCGGCGCGGCCCTGGACGTGGAGGTGCTGCGCACGGTCATCGACACGATGGCGGGCGCGCGGCGCGTCGACGTGTACGGGGTGGGCGCGAGTGCGTTCGTCGGCGCCGACCTCCAGCAGAAGCTGCACCGGATCGGGCTCACCTCGTTCGCGTGGTCGGACGCGCACGTGATGCTCACCAGCGCGGCTCTGCTGGACGAGCGCGACGTGGCGATCGGCATCTCCCACAGCGGGGCGACCATAGACACGGTGCAGGCGCTCACGGAGGCGGGGCGGCGGGGCGCCCGGACCGTCGCCGTCACCAACTTCCCCCGCTCCCCGATCGGGTTCGCCGACCACGTGCTGACCACCGCGGCCCGCGAGACCACGTTCCGGTCGGGGGCCACCGCGAGCAGGCTCGCGCAGCTGACCGTGGTGGACTGCCTGTTCGTGGGTCTGGCGCAGAGCCGCTACACCGACAGCCGCACCGCGCTGGAGACGACCTTCGAGGCGGTGCGCGGGCTGCGGATCAACGACGACCGCAGGCGCCGCGGGGGCGAGGCCCCCGGCGGCGGGAGCACGGACGGCAACGACGGCTGACCGTACGCGTCCCGCGCCCGCCGCCCGGCTCCGACCGGCGGCGGAGGCGGGACGGTCGAACGATGGAAAGGAACGGCACCGGTGCGGACCGAACAGGAGAGCGCTGTGCACGACGACGGGCGCGGAACCCGGCCGGAAGGCGGGGACGCCCCTCGGGAGGCCGGCGCCCCGCTGCCCTCCGAGGGGAACGGGGGCGGTGCGGCCGTGATCGTGCGCGCGCCGACGGAGGCCCGCAACTCCGGTACCCACGACATCGACCTGCTCCCGGCGCTGGACGTGCTGCGGCAGATCAACGCCGAGGACTTCACGGTCCCCGGCGCGGTGGGCGCGGTCCTGCCGGAACTGGCGCGGGCCGTGGAGCTGGGGGTGGCCGCCCTGGAGAGCGGGGCGGCCATCCACTACTTCGGCGCGGGCACCTCGGGGCGGATCGCGGCCCAGGACGCGGCCGAACTGCCGCCGACCTACGGCGTGCCCGCCTCGTGGGTGGTGGCCCACCACGCGGGCGGCGGGGAGGCCCTGGCGCGGGCCGTGGAGGGGATCGAGGACGACTGGGAGTCGGGCCGTGCCGACGCCGCCGCGATCGCGCCGGGGTCGCTGGCCGTGGGCCTGGCCGCCAGCGGGCGCACCCCGTACGTGGGCGGGGCGCTGGAGGCGGCCCGGGAGCGCTCGGCCGCGACGGTGCTGATCAGCGCGAACCCGCAGGCGCCGCTGGCGAGGGAGGCGGACGTGCACGTGGGCATGGCCACCGGCGCGGAGGTGATCGCCGGATCCACCCGGATGAAGGCGGGCACGGCGCAGAAGCTGGCGCTGAACGCGTTCTCCACCGCGGTGATGGTGCGGATGGGGCGGACGTACTCCAACCTGATGGTGGGGGTGGACGCCACCAACGGCAAGCTGCGCGGCCGGGTGGTGACCATCCTGACGCAGGCCACCGGGCTGGACGAGCGGGTGTGCGCGCGGGCGCTGAACGCGGCGGAGGGCGACACGCGCGTCGCGCTGGTGTCGCTGCTGGCCGACGTGGACGCGGACACGGCGGCCCGGGCCCTGGGTGAGGCGCGGGGCCGGGTCCGCCCCGCGCTGGCCGGGCTGGGCATGCCGGGCCGGGCCTCCCCGGAGTAGGCGGCGGGGCGGGCGGGACGGCCGTCGTCCCGCCCGGGCCGGGGCCCGCGCGGGTCAGGTCCCGCCCAGGCTCTTCCACAGGCCGAAAGTCCCCGTGGTCCGGGGCCGGGCGGGCGGCGTAGGCTCGGTTCCGGGGGCGCCGCGCGCCGCTGTCGGAGGGGGCTGCTCCCCCCGTATCCGAGTCTCCCGCGCCAGCGCCCGCCCCGCCGGTCCCGGTCCGCGGCTGTGGACGGCCGCCGCCCGGCTCAGCCTCGTTCGACGGCGGTGCCGATCAGACCGATCGGCGGGGAGCCCAGGTCCAGCAGGGCCCGGTGGAAGCGCTCCAGGGTGAACCCGTCGCCCCAGCGCTCGCGCGCCCGCTCCCTCAGCCGCAGGATCTCCAGCTTGCCCCAGGTGTAGCGGCCGTAGGTGGGGTCGAAGGTGGCGCGGCGGGCCTCGGCCAGGGCCGCGGGCCCCTGGAGCGGCGTGTCCTGGGCGAAGCGGGCGGCCGCCTCCTGCACGGACATGGTGCCGCTGTGCATGCCGATCGCCACGGACAGGCGGGTGACGCGGATGAGCGCCTCCACCCACACCCCGGTCTCGTAGTGGTCGGCGGTCCAGGCGGGGTCGCCGAGGCGTTCGGCGGCGTAGGCGCCGAAGCCCTCGTCCAGGCACACCTCCTCCACGTAGTGCGCCCAGCCCTCGGCGAAGGTCATCGAGTGCAGGGCGCGGCGCACCGGCCCGGGCGCCTGACGCAGCGCACGGCCGTGGGAGAAGTGGCCGGGAGCCACCTCGTGCACGCTGACGGCTGGCAGGGTGGTGTGGCTGAACATCTCCAGCCACTCGTCGGCCTCCTCCGCGCTCCAGGAGGCGTCGGGCGGGGTGATGAAGTAGAAGGAGGGCGTGTCGGCCTCCCACGGGCCCGACCACGCCATCATCGCGGTGGCCCAGCGCTGGGAGGGCGGGGAGACGTCCACGCGGCACTCGCCGTCGTCGTAGGGCGCCAGGCCGCGTTCGGCGGTGAACGCCAGGGCCAGCTCCGTCCAGCGGCGGGCGGCGTCCAGCACTCCGTCGGTGTCGGGGTGCTGCCGGGTGAGCTCGCGGACGAACTCCATCGTGTCGCGGCCGGGGGCGAGGCGCCCCACGGCCTCGGCCAGGCGGCCGCGCAGGCGGTCGCGTTCGGCGTCGGCGCGGGCGGCCAGGTCCGCGAGGTCGACCTCGACGGCCTCGCCGCTGCCCATGAGGCGGGCGAGCGGCCCGGCGCCCAGCCCGGCGCTGCGGGGGCCCTCCCGCACCGCCTTCTCGACGTGGGCGAGCAGACGCGCGTGCGCGGCCAGGGCCGCGTCGCGCACCTCGGCGGGCACGTCGTCGGGGAGGCCGTCGGCCACCCCCCGGACGGCGCCGAGGAGGGACTCCGCGAGGGGGGCGGGCAGGCGGTCCAGGGCCGCGATCGCGTTGTCGACCACGCGCGGCCACTCGGCCAGGTGGGCGATGCGGGCGGCGTCGCGCTCGGCCCGGGGCGCGTACGCGCGGTCGTAGCCCGACAGGTCGAGTTCGTTGACGTGGTAGAGGGGGTTGGCTCGGTGCAGTTGGAGTTCGCCGAGCTCGTAGCGCAGGGCGTTCTCGAAGGCGGCCAGGTGGGCCTCGTCGTGCGGGTCGTCGAGGGGTTCGCCGCCGAGCCCGGCCAGGGCCTTTCGGACCCCTTCGGGCGACAGGTCGGCGACCTTGCCGTCGTACTCGTGCATGCCGGAGCCTTCACGCATGTTCATCGGCCTGAGGTCGGCCAGGCGCCGGAGCCGCGCGGGCAGGTCTTCGTGCTGTGGCTGGAAGGACATGCGGCGACTCTAGCCCCGGAGAGGGCCGTGCGGACAGACGGTTCGCGGGCCCGGACCGGACCGGCCGGGTCCGCCGCGCCGTACCGGAACCTGCGCCGCGCCGGAACTCCGGAGCGGCGCCGGGCGTCTTCCCAAGCGTGACGATCCCAGATCCCGCCACACCCCAGAGTCCCCCGCCCGACGACGACACCGGTGCCCTAAGCGAGCGGGCCTCCACCGCTTCCGGCGGCTCCGGTGCCGACACCGCCGACGACGGCACCGGCTCCGGGAACGCCGGGGCCTCCACCGGCCGCGGCGGACGCCGCGCACGCCGGACGTGGCTGGGACGCCTCGCCGTGCTGGCCGTGTTAGCGATGGTGGCGGGCTGCGTACCGTTCCTGTGGGTACTCTCCTCCACCTCCGACCACCGCCACACCGCCGGCGCCGTGCCGGAACGCGCGGTGGCGCTGGTGCTGGGCGCCGGTGTGCGCCCCGACGGGCGGCCCAGCCTGCTGCTGGCCCGACGTCTGGACGCCGCCGCCGACCTCTACTTCGCCGGGAGGGTCGACGTCGTCCTGGTGACCGGCGACAACAGCGTCGAGCACTACAACGAGACCGACACCATGCGCGCCTACCTGGTGGACGCCGGTGTCCCGGGAGAGCACGTCGTGGGCGACTACGCCGGGTTCTCCACCTGGGACTCGTGCGTACGGGCCCACGAGGTGTTCGGGGTGCGGGAGGCCACCGTGGTCACCCAGGACTTCCACCTGCCCCGCGCCGTGCGGCTGTGCCGTTCGGCGGGAATCGACGCGGTGGGCGTGGCCGACTCCAGCCTGGAGGAGCGCACCTTCGCCACCGTGTACGGATGGTTCCGGGAGGTCCCGGCGGCGGTGGCGGCGCTGGGCTCGGTGGTGCTGCGACCCGACCCGACGTTCCTGGGCGACTACGAGAGCGGAGTGGACGAGGCGCTGGCGCTGGAGCGCGAACCGGGGGCGGCGGGCGGCTGAGACCGCCCGGCCCCGGAGCCGTACACGTCGGTCCGGGGCCGCGGCGGGCGATCGCGACCGGTCGGTCCACCGGCGCCGGGGACAGTTCCGGTGGACCGGACGCGCCCTACCGTCCTCCGCCGAAGAGGCGTCCCAGCAGCCCGCCGGGTTGGGGGGCGGCGGGCTGCTGCGGCTGCGGGGCCGCGGCCCGCTCCGGCTCCGGTTCGGGCTCCACACCCACGAGCGCGCAGAAGTCCTCGGCGTTGTCCGGCAGCGCCCAGGCGCTCAGGGTCCGCGTGAACTCCTCGTCCTCCCAGGCGGAGGCGGGCAGCTCGGCGATCGTCCAGAGGACCTTGAGGGTCTCCTCGTCGTAGTCGGCCTCGGCGTGCTCCTCTGCGGTGTGGCCCTTGCCGCGGGGGCCGAGCACCAGTTCCAGGCCGACGCCCGTCACGAGGGCGCGCGAGTCCTCCTCGCCCTTGATCAGGCCGGGCAGGATGTCCAGGCGCAGTCGGCGGGCGCGGTCGCCCGCGCGGCCCAGCGCCAGGAAGCCCAGGACCTGCGGGGAGTGCCCGCCGCAGTGCGGCCAGGACTCGTTGAACAGGCCCTGGTAGCCCATGGAGGTGCCGCCGCCGCGGCCGACGCGGCGCAGCGCCTCGCGCGGGGTGTTCTCGCCGTGGATGAGCAGCATCGCCACCGAGGCGGCGAAGGAGTTGTACAGGTTCCCGCCCGCCATCTGGTGGGTGAGGCCGACCGAGAGGTCGATGTCGGTCGGGCTGGCCAGCAGGCCGAGGGCGAACAGTTCCGCGGGGAGCGGGTCGCCGCCGCTGTCCAGCGCGTTCATCACGTCGCGCAGGCTCGTGGGCGCCTGCGGGGAGGGGCGCAGGTCCTTGGCGAGCAGGACCTGGGAGGCTCCGGTGACCTCGGCGGTGATGCGCTCGGCGTCGTCGGGCAGGAAGGCCAGGAGGTAGCTCACCCACTCCCCCGCGCGGTCCATTCCGCCGCGGTTGGCGCCGCCGTGGAGCAGGGAGACAAGGTCGGGGACGCGGGCGCGGACGGCCTCGTAGGTGTCCAGCTCGGCCTGGAGGATCGCGGCGCCGCCGGGCTGCTCCATCACGGCGAGCCGGTTGCGCATGCGGTGGTGGTGCTGCTCGTCCGGGGCCTCCTCGGCCCAGTCGCGGTACTGCTGGCGGACCTTCTCGGCGTCGTTGGAGGACGCCCAGGCCACCTCGTCGCGCCACTGGTCCAGGTCGCGGGCCTCGGGGAAGCGGTCCTCGGCGTGCCCGGCCACCAGCTCCAGGAGCAGGCTCAGGGGACGCCAGCGGTCGGTGGCCGGGGTGGACTCGGCGCAGGCGAGGTCGACCAGGAAGTCGACCGCCCTGGGTGCGGCGAGGTGTCCGGGCGCGGGGAAGTGGATGATGTCGTGGAGTTCGGAGAGCGCGCTGTCGCTCCCGGCGAGCTGGCCGAGGAGCTCGGGGATGCGGGCGCCGCCCTCGGGGGCCAGGGCCGCCCAGTCCACGTTCTCCGCGCCGTCGTGTGGGTCGGTGGTCGCGTTCATGGTGCCGATTATCCCGCCTGAGCCGGTACGCGCGAATCCACCCGTGGACGAGCCGGGCGGTGCGGCCGCGCCGAAGCCCGAGGCCGGGGGCGGGCAGCGCGAAGCGGAGGGGAGCGGTCCCTGTCACCACGCCGGGTCCGCGCCGCGTGGCGGCGCCGGAGGCGGTTCGCGCCCCCGGGCACCCGGGCGGCGCGACGTTCAGCGCCTCGGGCCGGGTCCCGCTAGAGCTCGCTCCGGGCGGGCGCCGGGCGCAGCACGGCGTCGCGCAGGGCCTTGACCGCGGCGGCGACCTCACGGGCGTAGCCGATCACGGTGGAGCGGCGGCGGGCGCCCATGCTGGAGTCGCCCACCCCGACGGCGTCGATGCCCGCGGCCCGGGCGAGGGCGACCGTGCGGGGCAGGTGGAAGGACTGGGTGACCATGGTCGCCTCACTGACCCCGAACAGGTCGCGCACCCGCACGCAGGTGTCCCAGGTGCGGTAACCGTGGCGGTCGGCGTCGATCCGGTCGGCGGGCACGCCCTGCGCGACCAGGTACGCGGTCATGGTGTCGGTCTCGCGGCGCGACACCTCGCGGTTGTCCCCGGAGACGATGATCCGCTCGACCCGGCCGTTCTCGTACAGGCGCACGGCCAGGTCCAAGCGGCGGGCGAGCAGCGGCGAGGGCCCGTCGTTCCAGGCGGCGGCCCCCAGGACCACGGCCACGGGCCGGTGCGGGACGGTGTCGACCTCTCCGCGGCGCCCGGCGCTGCCCAGGAGGGTCCAGGCGTAGGGGCCCAGTGCCAGGGCGCACGCGCCCGCTCCGACCGCCGCGATCCACAAGCCCACCCTGCCGCCCTCTCCGGTCGTCCGGCGCGCGTCCGCCACCCGTCCGCGCGGTGCCGCGGCCCGCCCGAGCGCTCCCGGGGCGGTTGCCGCCTCCGCCCCGCGCGTGCGCGGGGCGCGTGTCGCACCCATCATGGCGCACCGGCGGAGCGCGCGTACCCGGACGAAGGAGTACGGACCCGCGCGAGAAGCGGGAAACCGGGACGTGTCGCAACGTCCGCGCCGGTCCCGCCTCCCCTGGGAGGCCCGGAACCGGCTCCGCGCGCAACCGCCCCCTGCCGGAGCCCGGGCTCCCGCTCGCGGAGGCCCACCGAGGCCGCCCGGGAACCCGGCCTCAGCTCCCCAGACCCGCCAGAGCGCCCCAGGAGAAGGGGCGCTTGTACCGGATCGTCAGGGAGCCGCCCTGGCAGGAACCGGTGATGGCGAAGTGCGGTGCGGACACGCGGCGGAGGGAGTCGACGCCGTTGCGCAGCGTGCCGAACCAGGAGGCGTCCGCCTCCACGTCGGCGGTGGCGCCCTCGGGCAGGATCACGTCGCCCGAACCCCAGGAGGCGTCGACGTGGACCTCGACGACGGACGTGGTCAGGGAGGCCTCGCGGAAGTCGAGCCGGGTGGAGCCGTACTTGTTGTACACCTCGACGCGGTACGGCACCTCCCACACGCCCTTGCGGACGACGGGGCCGCCCTGGGAGCGGACGACGAGGGCGTCGCCTCCGTGGCGGCGCTCCGGGAGAAGGCCCTCCACCGGCCGCGCGACGGTGCCCGTCGGCAGGTCGGCGGTGACCGGTTCGAGGTCGGCGTAGGTCTTGGCCGCGTAGACGGCGTTGAGCCGTTCGTCGAGTTCGTCGAGCGTGATGCGCCCCTGCGCCGCCGCCTCACGCAGGACCTCCGCCGCCTGGTCCCTCTCCGCGTCGGAGACGCGCATCCGACTCATGTCATTGGAGGCCAATGTCGCTCGCCCGGTCCTTTCCCGCTCCTTTTGTCACCACCACGGTAGAGCATGGGCGGAAAGGAGCGCGGTGCGGAACCGGCGCCGCCGCGGTCCGGCCGCTCCGGCGGGCGGGAGCGGCCTCGGGGCCCCTGTCCGGCGCCCGCGTCCCCTCCCACCGCAGGTTGGCGGCCCGGCGCGCTTTGGGGAGGTCGGGGACTGGGTACCGCTTCTCTAGGGTGGTTGAGGACTCTGCCGGGGTAGGACGGACCCCGGCAGAGTCCTGAACCACACGTGGTTCCCGCCTCCCCCCGGTACACGGTCTCGCGCCGGCGCGCGTCTGCACAGCGCGTGTCCGCAACCGGCCACACCGTGAAC